>CAZLJL010000013.1:0-15976 GCA_964559785.1 uncultured Bifidobacterium sp. | reverse complement strand
GCGCCAGTGATAAGCCAGCGACCTCGGTCACCCATGCCGCACCGAGTGTAATCAGTAGCAGGTTCAGCATGAACAACTCTTGCGAGCGACGCTGCACGACGATCTGAAACCAACGGCGCAGCAAGATCTGACCAAACGACAGCAGTAGCGCGAGTACGAATACCGCTTTCAGCGCGGCCTTGCCAAGGTCTTCGACCATATCAGCACCGGGGTTACCGAGTGCCGGAATCAGGATCAGTAGCGGCACCACGGCCAAATCCTGAAATAGCAGGATCGCAGTAATGCGACGGCCGTGCTCGCTTTCAAGTTCGAGTTTCTCGGTCAGCAGCTTGAGGACGATAGCGGTCGATGACATCGACAGTGCACCACCGATGGCAAACGCCGCACCCAAACTTATCTCGAAGTATTGCGGCAATAAAGGCGCGAGCAAGGCAACGCCTGCCATCGACATCAGAATAGTCAAGCCGACCTGCGCCGTGCCAAGACCGAACACATTGCGACGCATTGACTTCAGCTTCGGTAAAGAGAACTCGAGACCAATCGAGAACATTAGGAACACCACGCCAAACTCTGCGAGTGTATGAGTGGTCGCGCTCTGCGAGGCGAGACCAAGTGCATGCGGACCAATCAACACACCGACCGTCAGGTAGCCCAACATCGGTGGTAAATGCATCATGCGAAACGCAACCACGCCAAGTACCGCCGCGATCAGCAGGATGAGCGTAAGTTCGAGCGCAGAGTGCATTAGTGGGTAGTCGGTTTCATGGTGATTAACCCGCCAGAAAACATAAGAAATCTTACGTCTGGCAGGTTTTTTGCTTTATTTAATGGGCTATACTTTGCGCATGAGTGTAACGCATCAGAAAAGTTCGTCGAAACATTTTGATAACGCCGCTGCTTTGCGTGCGTTGCAACTGGCACGCCAGACCCTCGACATCGAAGCCGAGGCCATCCTGGCCCTCAAGGACCGGCTATCCAATAGCCCCGATGATGCCTTCGCCCGCGCGGTCGCCCTGCTACTAGGTTGCGGTGGCCGAGTGGTGGTCTCCGGCATGGGCAAATCAGGTCATATCGCCCGCAAAATCGCCGCCACACTGGCCTCCACCGGTACCCCCGCCTTGTTCGTACATCCCGCCGAGGCAGCGCACGGCGACCTCGGCATGGTGACCGAAGCAGACGCGGTGATTGCGATTTCCAACTCAGGCGAATCGGACGAATTACTGGCGATCGTGCCCGTCATCAAGCGCATTGGCGCCAAGCTGATCTCGATGACCGGCCGACCGCAGTCCACGCTGGCCACATTGGCCGATGTGCATCTTGATATCGGCGTCGCACGCGAAGCCTGTCCGCTCAACCTCGCACCGACAGCCAGCACTACCGCGACGCTTGCCATGGGTGATGCACTCGCCGTCGCCTTACTCGACGCACGCGGTTTTCGTGAAGAAGACTTCGCACGCTCGCATCCAGGGGGCTCATTGGGCCGCCGTTTGCTGACCCATGTGCGCGACGTGATGCGCACCGGGGATGACATCCCGAGTGTCGGGCCAGATTTGCTGTTACCGCAGGCGCTGCTCGAAGTAACCCGCAAGGGCATGGCGATGACCGCGATCGTTGATCATGATGCAAAGGTCCTCGGTATCTTTACCGATGGTGACTTGCGCCGGCTGATCGAACTTGGCAAGGATTTTTCTCGCACACCGGTGCGTGAGGTGATGAATGCAAGGCCACGCACGGTTGGTCCTGAGCAGCTGGCGGTCGAAGCGGTCGATCTGATGGAAGCCTTCCGTATCAATCAGGTACTCGTCACAGACAGTGACGGCACGCTGGTGGGTGCGCTTCACATCCACGATCTGACACGTGCGAAGGTGATCTGATGACGACGCAAGCCACTCAACCTGCGACCGAACGCGCCAAACAAGTGCGCTTGATGATTTTCGATGTGGACGGTGTACTCACCGATGGCGGTTTGCGTTACGGCGCGCAGGGTGAAACCATCAAGACATTTCATGTACTGGATGGCCACGGCATCAAACTACTTCAGCAGTTCAATGTAAAGACTGCGATTATCAGCGCGCGCGAGTCGGAAATCGTAGTGCAGCGCGCGAAAGATCTTGGCATCGATTGGCTACGCCAGGGCGCACAAGACAAGCGTGCTGCTTTTGAAGAATTACTAACTGAGCTTGGCATGCACGCCGAGCAGTGCGGCTATATGGGTGATGACTTGGTCGATCTTCCTGTCATGACCCGAGTCGGCTTTTGTGCCAGCGTACCGAACGCGCATCCGGAAGTGCGCACGCGCGCGCATCTGGTCACCGATGCAGCGGGCGGCCATGGCGCAGCGCGTGAAGTCTGCGATTTCATCTTGCGTGCGCAAGGCAATTACGAGGCGGCACTGGCGCCGTATTTGAGATGATGGATGATTTTCGGCCACGCCTAAGTGCGGTGACGGCGCTCGGTTTTATGCTGCTGGTGGCCGGCGGAAGTTTTTGGATGCTGCAGAAATCATCGGAGACGAACGAAAATGCTGCGACTCGCCTGAAGACCACCGAGCCCGATTACACCATAGACAAGTTTCGCTACACCAGTACTGGAGAGCGCGGGCGGCCGGAGTATCAGGTCGAAGGTGAGCGCCTGATCCACTATCCGGATCAGGATCACATCACCGTACAGCAACTACGCGTCACGGCATTTTCACCGCACCGACCACCGATGAAAATTCGCTCGGATTCGGCCAAAATTAATAGTGATCGCACTGAATTGCATTTGTACGATAACGTAATATTGCAGCGCCCATCAGCTGACAACGCTGGCGAATTAGTGGCGACTTCAGACTACATGCTTATTCTGACCGAGCAGGATATCGTGAAAACCGATCGCCTAGTCGAGGCAAAAGAAGGGCGTACGGTATTGAGAGGTACCGGAATGACCGCCGACAGCTCGAAACAAACTTTAGCACTGCACAGCCAAGTCAGCGCTAGATACATGGCCCCCGAACAGGTAAAACGATGAATCTGATCTCCAGATCCCTCCGCGCCCCGATCATCGGCAGCATTTTTTTCTGTATCAGTATCAATGCCGCGTTAGCCGAGCGAGCAGATCGTGACAAGCCAACCAACGTCGAGGCGAATCAGATGCTTTACGACGATGCGAAGCAGCTGAATACCTTTTTAGGTAATGTCGTGCTAACCCGCGGAACGCTAGTCATGCGAGCAGAAAGATTAATCATTAAAAAAGATGCCTCGGGCAATCAGCACGCTACGCTGTATGCGGGGGTTGGCGGTATCGTTAGCTTCCGGCAGAAACGTGATGGCGGGAAGGATTTATGGATCGAGGGCCAGGCTGCGGACCGAATCGAGTACGACACAAAGACCGAGATCGCAAAGCTATTCAAGCAATCGAGGATAAAAATGCTCGATGGCAGCAAAATAACCGACGAGGTTGAGGGAGAGTTGATCTCCTATGATTCGCGTGCAGAGTTTTACTCCGTCAGCAACACAACATCTGGCGAGAGTAAGCCAGGCGCAGGACGAGTACGGGCAACGATTCAACCGCGTGAAAAAGAAAATAAGGGCGATGACAAATAAAGCAAGCAGCCGATTGCACGTACGCGGGCTCCAAAAAAGTTATGGCGCGCGCCAAGTAGTGCATAACGTATCGCTTGACGTTGCCAGCGGCGAGGTTGTCGGACTACTCGGCCCGAATGGCGCCGGCAAGACAACATCTTTCTACATGATTGTCGGCTTGGTACCTTCCGAAGGCGGACAGATTCTTCTTGATGATGAAAGTATCTCTGAGTTGCCGATTCACCGTCGCGCTCAGCGTGGCCTTTCCTATTTGCCCCAAGAGGCCTCGGTATTTCGCAAGCTGTCAGTAGCGGATAACATCCGCGCCGTACTGGAGCTACAGAAAGACAACGGCAAGCCGCTGCCTGAAGAGGAAGTCGAACAACGCCTGAATACCCTACTGGCCGAGCTGCAAATTGAGAATCTGCGGGACAACCCAGCGCTTTCGCTATCCGGCGGCGAGCGACGTCGCGTCGAGATCGCTCGCGCTTTGGCCACCCGACCACGCTTTATCTTGCTAGACGAGCCCTTCGCCGGTGTTGATCCGATTGCAGTCATCGAGATTCAGCGCATTGTGCGATTCCTGAAGGAGCGCGGCATCGGCGTACTCATCACAGACCATAATGTGCGAGAGACCTTAGGCATTTGCGATCGTGCCTACATCATCAATCAGGGTTCGGTGCTGGCTTCCGGCAGCCCGGATGAAATCATCGCTAATGAATCTGTACGCCGCGTCTATCTCGGCGAACATTTCAGAATGTAGCCGCGCATAGCGATGAAGCAGACACTTCAACTCCGAGTTTCACAGCATCTTGCGCTAACGCCGCAGCTGCAGCAATCGATTCGGCTGCTGCAGCTATCGACGCTGGAGCTACACCAGGAGCTGGAGCAAATGCTGAGTGATAACCCACTGCTCGAGCGACTAGATGATCCGCTCGATCACTCAGTGCGTTTGTTAAGTGATGGTGCCATTAGTACAGCACCAAGCTCGCCGTCCACAAGTTCGGAGGGCGACGGCGAAGCTCGTGCCGAGGCACCAGACGAACTCACTGGCAACGGTAGCGGTGATGATGCCGCACCCGCTGGTGATGCAGAGTGGAGCTTTGACGATGTTGCACGCACTTCAAAAGCACCTGAAGACGATAACGCGCGTCCGCAGCTTGAGGCGCACGAGACCACACTACGCGAGCACCTGCTGGAGCAGCTATCCGTCACCGTCGATAACCGGCGCGATCGCGCACTCGTCGAGTTGCTGATCGATGCCTTGGATGACAATGGCTATCTGGAGGAATCCCTCGGTGAGATCCTTGCGCGCCTTCCCGAGGAACTCGAGATCGAGATGGATGAGTTACTGGTTGCGCTAAAGCTACTGCAAAGTTTCGATCCAGCTGGCGTTGGTGCGCGCGACGCCTCCGAGTGTCTGGCTATCCAGATACGGCGGATGGAAAAAGTGCCCTTCGTCACACGGCGCATGGCGCTGACGCTGGTCGAGAATCATCTTGAGCTATTCGCGCAACGGGAATTCAACAAGCTGAAAAAAATCCTCGACTGTGATGACGAAGATCTGCGCGAAGCGCAGGCCGTGATTCGGCGCTGTAACCCGCACCCCGGTGCTCCCTATGCAGGTGATGTTTCGGATTATGTAGTACCTGATGTAATTGTCAAACGCGCAAAGAATGGTTGGCAAGTCAGCCTGAACCGTGAGGTGATGCCAAAACTGCGCGTGAATGCCATGTACGCCAATATCCTGAAGCAAAACAAAGGTGAAGGCTCGCTATCGTCACAACTGCAGGAAGCCAAGTGGCTTATCAAAAATATGCGCCAGCGTTTCGACACGATTCTGCGGGTAGCCGAGGCGATCGTCGACCGGCAGCGTAATTTCTTCTCGCACGGCGAAGTGGCGATGCGCCCTCTTGTGCTGCGTGAAATTGCTGATACACTGGGTCTGCATGAAAGTACGATCTCGCGTGTCACTACGCAGAAGTACATGCTGACGCCGCACGGCATGTTCGAGTTGAAGTACTTCTTTGGCAGCCACGTAGCGACTGAGGCGGGCGGCGAAGCCTCCTCCACCGCAATACGGGCGTTGATCAAGCAACTGATAGGAGCCGAAGACCCGAAAAATCCGTTTTCCGATAGCAAGATCACGGATATGTTGGCAGAGCAGGGCATGGTCGTTGCCCGCCGAACGGTGGCGAAATACCGTGAAGCGCTGAAGATTCCCCCTGTCAATCTCCGCAAATCTCTCTGATCTCTATCGCGCGACTTAGCCTGTTGCTGATACTGCTTGGCCCACATCATCCGCGCAGGGTGCTGATTTTCCAAGCTTGGTAAAGTCTAAGTCACACAAGCCCGCGTTTTTAACCGTTGCTGTGCTTCGCCCGGTCAGTCTGCCGGCGAAACCGGCGGCCCCCCCAGCAACGCCATCCAAGGAGTGCTGTGTATGAATCTCAAGATCAGCGGTCACCATCTGGAACTCACCCCCTCGCTCAGGGAGTATGTGCAAAACAAGCTCGAGCGCATCAAACGCCATTTCGATAACGTGATTGATGTCACGGTCATTCTTGCGGTCGACGACAATACCGAGAAAGATAAACGCCAACGCGCCGAAATCACCCTTCACGTGCGCGGTAAAGACCTGCATGTCGAAAGCGAAGCGCAGGACATGTATGCCGCCATTGATGTACTAATGGATAAATTGGATAGACAGGTCCTGAAGCACAAAGATCGTATTCAAGACCATCACCGCTCGTCAGTACGCGGCTACAACGGGGCTACTGAAGTCGCCTGAACGCTGATAAGCAATCAGCAAAGGGCGCGGCAGCGCCCTTTTTTATTTAAATCTCGTCAACAGCAAATAAGCGACGATACTCCCGCATCGCATAGCGATCGGTCATCCCCGCAATATAGTCAGCCACGCGACGAGCCTGGGCGGTCAGGTCACCGTCCATGACTTGATAATCCGGCGGCAGCAATTGTGGACCAGACAGAAAAATATCGAACAAGTCCGTCACGATGCGCCGTGCTTTGCTGGTCATGCGATTGACTTGATAGTGTTGATAGAGGTTCTTGCGCAAGAAGCGCTTGAGCGTCTGCGCTTCCTCTTTCATGGCGCTGGAAAATCCAATCAGCGGCGGCGCATTGCGCACATCGGAGATCGACTGGATACCAGCATTCGCGATATTTGAGCGCGAGGTTTGAATCAGATCGACCACCAGCGCGTTAATCATGCGTCGTACAGTTTCGTTGATCGCTCTTCGTCCGGAAATATGAGGAAACTCTCGCTGTACCTCAGCAGAAAAGCGTGCATACAGCCCTACCTCTTGTAACTGCTCCACACTCAACAAACCGGAGCGCAAGCCATCATCAATATCGTGGTTGTTGTACGCAATCTCATCTGCCAGATTGGTGAGCTGGGCCTCAAGGCTGGGCTGTTTTTTTTCAATGAATCGGCGACCTACTTCACCCAAAAGCTGTGCATTGGGTAGCGAGCAGTGCTTGAGAATTCCCTCTCGGGTCTCGAAGCTGAGGTTCAAACCCTCGAATGCGCCGTAGCGCTGTTCCAGCGCATCCACCACGCGTAGGCTCTGAAGGTTGTGCTCAAAGCCGCCGTAGTCTTTCATGCAGGCGTTCAGCGCATCCTGCCCGGCATGACCAAACGGCGTGTGGCCAAGGTCGTGTGCCAGTGAAATTGCCTCGACCAAGTCTTCATTCAATTGAAGGTTGCGTGCCAGCGAGCGCGCAATCTGTGCGACCTCGATACTGTGCGTCAGGCGCGTACGAAACAGATCCCCTTCATGGTTAACAAATACCTGGGTCTTGTATTCAAGCCGGCGAAACGCTGCACAATGAATGATGCGGTCACGATCACGCTGGAACTCGCTGCGCGTCTGCGGACTTGCCTCGGGCGTTTGGCGGCCCGCCGAGTTATCAGTGCGCGCAGCATACGGCGCTAGCTGTGTCTCGTATGTCGAGATCATGCTCATGGATGCGTGCACGCCGTAAGGGTCGCTGTCAGCAGGTCAGTCGGCGCTGCGGTGATGATGGTCGAACCCAGTGGCTTCAGAAGAATAAATTTGATCTGGCCACCTTCGTTTTTCTTGTCGACTTCCATCAAATCAAGCCAGCGCGAGCTACCAAGATCTGGCGCTACCGTGGGCAGCCCTGCTGCTGTCACCAGCGCCACTAGTCTGGCCTGCTCCGCTGGAGACACATAGCCCATTCTGACAGACAAGTCGGCCGCCATGACCATGCCACAACCAACCGCCTCGCCGTGTAACCACTCGCCATAACCCAACCCTGCTTCGATCGCGTGGCCAAAGGTGTGGCCAAAATTCAAAATGGCGCGCAAACCACTCTCGCGCTCGTCTTGGCGAACAACTTCCGCCTTGATCTCGCAAGAGCGACGGATCGCATACGCTAATGCCGCAGCATCACGCGCACGTAACACACGGATGTTTTCTTCCAGCCACTGAAAAAACGCGGCATCGATGATGGCGCCGTGCTTGATCACTTCCGCCAAGCCTGCCGACAATTCGCGGTCGGGCAAGGTTGCCAGCGTTGCGGTATCGGCCAGCACCATTTGTGGCTGATAGAAAGCGCCGATCATGTTTTTTCCGAGCGGATGATTGATCGCGGTCTTGCCACCGACTGAGGAGTCAACCTGCGCGAGCAAGGTGGTCGGCACCTGAACAAAGGGTATACCGCGCATATAAGTCGCCGCCGCAAAACCGGTCATATCACCAATAACACCGCCACCGAGTGCCAACAGGGTGGTCTTGCGGTCGCATTTTTGCTCGAGCAAGGCGGTAAAGATCGCCATCAAATTATCGACGTTCTTTTCTTCCTCCCCATCCGGAAGCACAATCGGCACACACTGCTTACCAGCGGCATGCAGTGTTGCAGACAAACGTTCAAGGTAAAGCGGTGCGACAACGGTGTTGGTAACAACCGCGATGCGCTTGCCGGGCAAGGTACGAATCAGTTCAACATCGGTTAGCAAATCACTGCCGATAATGATCGGATAGCTGCGCTCACCGAGATCAACATTCAGACGCGCGAAAATTGAAGCAGGGATATGACTCATAGGGGATTCGCGGATGTCGTCGTCGTTACCGGCCAGCCGGAAACCTCTAATTGCGACAGAATTGTTTGGACCACAGTTTGCACGTTGGGACGCCCGGTCTCTACGGTAATGTGCGCCACCTCCTCATACAACGGCGCTCGCTCTCGCATGAGCGCTTCGATCCGAGCGCGCGGATCAGTGGTCTGCAATAGCGGCCGATTTCGATCATGGCTGGTACGCTGAACCAAGCTATTTACCGAGGCCCGCAAGTACACCACGGTTCCGCGCTCGCGCAGATAACGTCGGCTTTCCTCGTTGAGTATCGCGCCACCGCCTGTGGCCAGCACAATACCAGCCTGAGCCGTGAGATCGCGGACCACATCTGCCTCGCGCTGCCGGAAGCTGGCCTCACCCTCAATCTCGAAGATCAGTGTGATCGAGGCGCCGGTGCGCGACTCAATCTCATGGTCGGCGTCGACAAACTGCATGTTCAGCCGCTTCGCGAGCGCGCGTCCGATGGTTGTCTTGCCCGAGCCCATCAGCCCGACCAGAAAGATATTGGCATGCGGAGTCGACATAATTGCCATGAAGGGGGAAATTTCCCCCGGAAAAGCAACAGTTTATCCGATCCAAGCAGGGTCGTTAGTCAGCGGATCTGCACTGCGCCGGCCGCCGCCAGATCCGCGACGATGCGGGGGGTGATGAATATCAGCAGTTCCTTCTGGCTACGCAATTGCGTGGTCTGACGAAACAGCTGCCCCAACACGGGGATATCGCCGAAGAACGGTACTTTGTAAATATTGCTTCGCTCTTCTTGCGTAAAAATACCGCCTAACACGACCGTACCGCCATTCTCGACCTGCACATTAGTCTTCACATGCTTGGTGTCAATTGCATAGCTGTTACCGACCGCAATACCTCGTGAATCCTTGGCTACATCTACCGTCAGGATGATATTGCCATCTGGCGTGATTTGCGGCGTCACCTCCAATTTCAGATTGGCTTTTTTGAACTGCACCGACGTCGCACCGCTGGAGGTCGCCTGCTGGTACGGAATTTCCTCACCCTGCTCGATGATGGCTGGCTGTTGATCTGCGGTGACAACGCGCGGACTGGAAATAATCTTGCCTTTGCCATCCGCCTGCAGCGCGGTCAGTTCCAGATTCAAAAAACGATTCGCGCCGGCAGAGAAGAGACTAAAGCCGATACTACCCGGGTTAGCCGTACCAATTCTGCCTGCCGGCAGATCGACGAACTGGGTATTCGGCATATAACTACCGGAGGTCACGACTGCCTGCCCGGTTTGCTCACCCACACCGAGATAATTACCTGCCACGGTCGCTCGTGCACTGCCTGGCAAATTAACTCCTGGCGTTCCTCCAGTGGTTCGGTTGAGGTCAAGATATCCCAGCCGCGCGCCAAGATTTTTGTTAAAACTATCATCCGCTTCAACGATGCGTGCCTCTATCATGACCTGACGCTGAGGTACATCCGTCATCTGAATCAGGCGCCGCACTTCTTCCAGCTTGCCCGGTGTGTCCGTGACAAATAGCTTGTTGCTACGTGGCTCGGCTGAAGCACTGCCGCGTCGCGACAAGATGCTGCCACGCCCGGGTTGACCATCCAAACCGAATACCTTCTGGAATGCTTCTGCCTTTTGATAGTTCAGCTGAAACGTCTCAGTGACGAGCGGCTCGAGTTCATTGATCTGCGCACGCTGCTCCAACTCAAGTCGCTCTTTGGTCAATAACTCATCCTTCGGCGCGATCCACAGCACGTTCCCGCTCTTGCGCATATCAAGGCCGCGCGCCTGCATCACGATGTCCAGCGCTTGATCCCACGGCACATCCTTCAACCTCAAGGTCACATTACCACCGACGGTATCACTGGCGACCACGTTCAAGCCGGTGAAATCAGCAATCACTTGAAGCAAAGCACGCACCTCAATGTTCTGGAAATTCAGCGAGAGCTTCTCACCACGATAGCCGCGACCGTTCCCCCGTTCGTCGGATTTCTGAGGCTTGAGTTCGACCACCAAGCGGCGATCCGTCTGCCATGCAACATGGTCCCATTGACCCGTCGCGGCGATACTGATGCGGACCATATCGCCATTCACACTCGCACTAATCTCTTGTACCGGCGTCGCAAAATCTTTCACATCCAAACGACGTCGCAGCAACTCCGGCAATGCACTTTTCATTAGGTCGATCACCACCACCTGCCCTTGGCGACGAACATCAATCGCAGACTGTTCGCGCGCGAGATCAATAATGACACGCCCGGCACCGTCATCACCACGACGAAAATCGATGTCCACGACTGCGTTTCTTTCGCTAGCGATTCTTGCTGCTTTTTCAGCCGCAGACGCAGTGACGGGCGTTGTCGTTGTCGCAGACTCGCCTAGTACGACCTGGACTTCCTTGTCATGCAGACGACTGCTGTGTGGAATGGATCGTTTGAGATTGATAACGATGCGTGTACGGGTGCCCGCTTGAACAATATCCAAATGGCGTATATCGCCCAGGTCCAGTGATTGGCGCATCGTCGATGTCGCGTTCACGGTATCGGGTAGATCAATCACAATGCGGGGTGGCGTTATCGTTGAAAAGCTCGGCGGCAGCGTCGTCAGTGCATGGCTCAGCTGCGCTCGAATTACGATCCGGTCACCGTCGCGACTAATATCGATAGCGCGTAGCGCGTTCGGCTCCGCACGACTGATGGAAGCCGCAAGCAAGAGCACCCATAACATTGCACCAGCGCCGCGCTGTACCAGCTGCCTCATTTTCGCTCCTGCAGCACAAGCTGCGTTTGTCGACGTACCCAGCCACCGGTACTGTCTGCTACCCACTCATCGATATCGACGGTCTTGTCATTAATGGCAATCACTTTGCCCAAGTCTTGCCCGAGGTGCGCGCCAATCCGAACGGAGTAAATCAGCTTGTCTGCTTGTATTAGCGCAACCACATCCTTGCCGCGCCGTAGATTGCCAATTAGATGCAGACTATCGAGTGGGAAAGTCTCGAGAGGCTCGCGCGGACGTCGCAAATCAGGCTGCGGGGTATTGCTAATCGCAGCGGCATCAATGGTTGAAAGTTTCGACAGGTCGAAAGGATCTGCTCGCTCACCTGCCTGATAGCGAAACTCCGCGGGCCGAGCGGCCTGCGGCAGGTTGACTGGCTTCGGATGATGTCGCTGGCGAATTCCAGCCATCCAACGCTGTAGATCATCGCTCTCTTGCTGCTGACACGCAGCCAACAACAACACCGCTGACCAAGACCAAAGTCGTCTCATCGGAGTACCTGCTGTTTGCGCTCAGGTACGCGTTGTTTTTTTTGTTCCACCTCAGCTGGATCCAAATAACGGAAGGTATGCGCCAGGCACTCGAAAGCGAGCAGACCATCACGATGCTGTGTCATCGCGATATGGTCGATCGTCACGATACGCGGCATATTGGCGATATCGCTGACAAATCCTGCAAGTGCATGGTATGAACCCTGCAGCCGCATCTCGATCGGTAACTCTGCATAGTACTCACCGATTTTTAATTGGCCTGGCTTGAACAACTCGAACTGCAAACCGCGCACAGCGCCCACCTGACTGATCTCGGCCAAGAGCGCATCGATTTCCGATTTTGCAGGTAGTTGGCGCTCTTGTTGCAAGACCTGTGCTTCAACCTCGACTTTTTGCTGTCGCAAAGTGTCGAGATGGTGCGCTTGGGCTACCTTATGCTCAAACTCTGCACGCAATTTCTGCTCGGTTGCGGCGCCGCTATCCAGCGTCTCCCACTGGGGTGACCAGGCAAGCCAACCACCCATGACGATCACCAACAGCGCAAGGAGAATCGGAATCAGTGTGCGCGGTAATGGCGGCCATAATCCGGGGTGTCGACCCTCCAACCCCTCGAACTGGGCCAGCAATGCCTTGACACTGATTATTGGCGGGATCACTTCTGCGCCTCCTTGGGCGCATGCTGCTCAAGGCTGATATTGAACTCGACTACTTTTTTAGCATCGCGCCCCTGACCAAGATTAGCGGACTTGATCTCACCCAGTTCTGGCCAGCCCAGCCAATTCGCCTCGGTATGCAATGCCCGCAATAACTCCGAGACACGCGCATTCGATTGTGCGATGCCATTCAGTGTCAGCTTGTCCGTCTGTTTGAGTGATTTGAGCGCGACACCTTGTGGCACCCGGGTAGCAAGTTCATCGAGCAAGCGTACCGGGAAAGCACGCCCGTTTTGGAGCCGCTCTACGGCAGCGCGACGCGCATTCAAACCGGCTATCTGCGCCTGTAGCTGCTGAATCTCGCGCAGGCGCGTATCTAGTTTCGCGTTCTCCGTGCTCAGTAGTTGGTTACGCTCTTCTTGTTGACTGATACGGCCCGCATTGATGGCGTAGCCCGCCAACACCACCGATAGCCCCAGCATCGACATCAGACCAAGCTGGCGTTGGAATTGTTGCTTTCGCTCACGCCTTCTCTCTTCACGCCAAGGAAGTAGATTCAGCCGTATCATGGGTCGAAGCTACGTAGTGCAAGCCCGCATGCCAGCGTGCATGCAGATGGGTGCTCATGGTCACTGAATGTCAGCCCGGGCTTCACCGTCAATTGCTGCCATGGGTCCAGCGCACTCACGGCAACCGACATCCGCTCTGCCAAAACGTGTTTCAGATCGGCTGGCGCTGGGCCCAATAGATAAATATGATGCAAGCTTGTGTGACTGGCTGAGGTCTGAGACAGCTGAAAAGCCCGATTGAATTCCTGACAAATCGCCTCGATTGCGACAGCCTCCTTACGCACCAAGGTTGAGCTCAAGTGTTTTTCAAACAGCAGTGCTTCACCCTGCATGAAGTAGGCATGGACTTGGTCTGCATCGATCTGAATCACGCCAAGCACATGATTCGCCGAGAATTCACTTGACCTGACCATCAAGCCGATAGCCGATATCAGTGCCTGCGACTCGACATCAATAATCTGCGGTTGAAGTCCGACCGCGAGCGCAAGTTCTGCGCGCTCATTGATTTTTTCTTGTCGGGCGGCGACCAGCATGACATCGATGGCATCCGCCTGATGTGCACTAGCACCCATGATGGCGAAGTCGACACCAATTTCTTC
Source organism: uncultured Bifidobacterium sp. (assembly GCA_964559785.1). Classification (GTDB taxonomy): domain Bacteria; phylum Pseudomonadota; class Gammaproteobacteria; order Burkholderiales; family Burkholderiaceae_D; genus Pernthalerella. The sequence continues at coordinate 2,236 of CAZLJL010000013.1, read as the reverse complement.
ACGCGCTACCGGCAGCAAAGCCATCGCTTCGGCCTCGACATAGATCTCCAACTCGTCTTCACTGGATTGGGACGGCAAACTTAAGGTTTTTTTTATTACCGCGCTGGCGGGCAAAGCGAGCGCTGCATGGCGTAGCCGACTACCGCTCTCCCGCATGGCATCGCGCAAGGCTTCACACACGACGTCGCGCATGACAATACTGCCGTCACGAATCGCACCCGTTGGCAAATTCTGGTGTGCATAGTGTGCGATCTGGGTATGGCGCCCGCTCGACACCAGCTCCATCACCCGTACACCACTGGTACTGATGTCGACACCAACGACCGGAATCGTTGTCCGGCCCCACCAGCGACGAAAAGACAGCATTCGCTGGACCTCTTCCTGTATTGTCAATTTCAAAACGTGCGGCGGATGCTAGCAAGCGTGTTTCAGCGCTGTAAAGCAGACCCGCGACAGCGTTGTCAAATACCGACGCTGCACGCTGCACTCGGCTATTGCCGATCCTCTATCAAGAATGATCACCAACAGGCCAGCGAAATCGGAGGCATGCGCTGCCGCTATAATGAACACCGTTCACCAACGCCTCATGTCCCGCCTGAATGACTACCCCGTCCCCGACTAATAACGCTGATCAAGGTCAACGCAATAAATGGCCTGCTCCAGTGCGATTAGCGCTTAGCGTGTTCGGCTTTTTTGCTGGTCTCTCGTTGATCGGGGCGCTGCTGGTTGTCTTCATGATGATGATGGCGTATCCAAATCTGCCGGATATCGACTCACTGGCAACTTACCAGCCCAAGATGCCCTTGCGCGTGTTCTCGGCCGATAACATGTTGATCGGCGAATTTGGCGAAGAGCGACGTAGCCTGGTGCGCTATAAAGACATTCCCAAGGTCATGAAGCAAGCCGTACTGGCGATCGAGGATGATCGCTTTTATGAACATCATGGCGTCGATTACTGGGGCATCTTGCGCGCGGCGATTCATAACGCCCTAGGTGGTCGTCGTCAGGGTGCGTCTACCATCACCCAACAAGTGGCACGCAATTTCTTTTTATCGAGTGAACAAACCATCAAGCGCAAGTTGTACGAAGTACTACTGGCATGGAAAATCGAGAAGACGCTGACCAAGGATCAGATTCTCGAGCTGTATATGAACCAGATTTATCTTGGCCAGCGCGCTTATGGCTTTGCCTCGGCGGCGCAAATTTATTTCGGCAAGAAACTCGGTGATATCAGTGTTGCTGAGGCGGCCATGCTGGCGGGACTACCGAAGGCACCCTCTGCAAATAACCCCGTCGTCAATCCGAAGCGCGCAAAAGCACGTCAGCTGTACATCTTGCAGCGCATGCATGATCTTGGCTACATCACGACCGCACAATACGAACAAGCGCGTGACGAACAGCTGAAGATCAAGATGGATAGCAATGACTTTGGTGTGCACGCTGAGTACGTCGCCGAAATGGCGCGCCAGATGGTGTACGACCAATACAAGGAAGATGCGTACACGCGCGGCCTGAATGTTTTCACCACTATTACCAAAGCAGATCAGGACGCTGCTTATCTCGCGCTCAGGCGCGGGGTACTGGACTATGAAAAGCGACAGGCTTACCGTGGCCCCGAGGGATACATGGAAATCCCCGCCGACAAGACCGAGGCGGAAGCCGCTATCGAATCGGAGCTTGCCGAGCATCCGGACAGCGACGGCATCATTGCCGCCGTCGTATTGTCGACCGGGCCTAAAACCGTGCGCGCCGTGCTGGCGTCCGGCGAGGAAATCACGGTCCCTGAGGCAGGGCTTGGCATGGCCGCGACAGCGCTAACGGATAAGGTGCCAGCAAACAAACGGATCCGGCGTGGCGCCATTGTTCGCGTCACTCAGGAAGGTAGCAGCTGGGTTTTAATTCAACTTCCGGAAGTAGAGTCAGCCTTTGTTGCGGTCAATTCAGAGACCGGTGCGATTCGAGCGCTGGTCGGTGGTTTTGACTTCAACCGCAACAAATTCAATCACGTCACGCAGGCATGGCGTCAGCCTGGTTCTTCCTTCAAGCCCTTTATTTATTCTGCGGCGCTGGAAAAAGGCTTTTGGCCCGGTACGGTGGTGAATGATGCGCCACTCAGCTTCGATGCGTCGCAAACCGGCAGTCAGGCATGGGAGCCCAAGAATTACGATGGCAAGTACGAAGGGCCAATGACGATTCGCAAAGGCCTGTCGAAGTCGAAGAACATGATCTCGATTCG
>CAZLJL010000012.1:0-16125 GCA_964559785.1 uncultured Bifidobacterium sp. | reverse complement strand
GTCAAACTGAATATTTTGCGAGTTTCATTAATAAAATCAGTACCTTGGCGCCCGGCCCGTCTTTGCGGTTTTGGGCCTCGATACGCCCGCCGTGTTCCTCGATGATTTTCTTTACTACCGGCAAACCTAGCCCAGTACCCTTGGGTTTGGAGGTGACATAGGGTTCGAAGGCGCGCTTAATGAGCGCGGGATCGAAGCCCTGGCCGTTGTCCGAAACCGTCAGACGAACCGCAGTTCGATGCTGGCCATCCGCATCTGCGTAGTCAAAGGCTTCGGTGACAATTCGGATTTCAGGGCTGCGCCCAAAACGTCGGATATCTGCAACCGCGTCTTGTGCGTTTTGCAGGAGGTTGTGTACCACCTGTCGCATTTGAGTTGCATCGCCCAAGATAATCGGAAGATTTGGCTGCAATGTTGTGCTTATCGCGTCCGAAATCTCCATCCCCGAGTACAGCTCCAATATTTCTGAAATCAAACCATTCAGATCGAGCGGTTGAAGCAAGGGTGGCGGAGTCTTGGCGTAGTCACGGAAGTTATCGACCATTTGCTGCATGGCAACGACTTGATTGACGATGGTATTGGTGCCGCGCTCAAGCAGCGCAACATCGTCGCCGGCAAGTTTGGGTTGCAGCTTCATTTGCAGACGCTCTGCTGATAACTGAATCGGGGTCAGCGGGTTTTTGATTTCATGTGCTAACCGTCTCGCAACCTCGGCCCATGCGATCGACCGCTGACCGGAAATCACATCCGTGATGTCATCGAACACAATGATGTAGCCTCTACCGGTCCCCACCGGTAGGTGTGACCCACGCGCCAGCAGGGTGATATCGCTGGAATCTGGCTCATCATCGCTCTTCTTCGGAATTTCGATTTGTTGCTGCCAATGCTGCGCCTCTGCCCCGGATCCATCAGCAGCGGCCTGCGCGCTTAATCGGCTGAAAGACCGCATCACCGGCTCACGAAACGCCGCAAGCGGCACGATTGATGACATGGACTGACCTAGCAGTGGCTTCAGATCTAATCTCAGAATACGTTTGGCAGACGCATTGAAAGTTACCAATAGCCACTGTTCATCGAACACCATCACCCCGGCCGACATATTCGCGAGCACGGATTCCAAGTAGGCTTTCGCATCTTCCAAGGCGCGCCGGTTACGTTCCACCGCCTCTCGCGCGTCCGATAACTGCATGGTCATCATGTTGAACGATTGGGTCAACGTTCCCAACTCATCGGACGTAGCCACGATCGGTCGTGGCGATAAATTACCCTCTGCCACCGCCTGAGTGCCCTCGGCCAACAACAACAGCGGTTGCGCAAAATCGCTAGCAAGCAGGAATGCGCTCACCATCGCTGCAAACACAGCCAGCAGTAGCACCAGCGTTAGCGTCACCAGGAAAAATTTTCGCAGGCCGGTCCGGGCTAATGAGCGCTCTTGATATTCGCTATACGCAACGCGCAAGGCTTCGGCATTGGCGAACAGTTTTTCAGGCGCTGGCTGGATCAGGAGCAAATAGCGAGCATCGCCGCGCAATTTAAACAGCGAGCCTTCACTGCGAATCGGGACGATCACACGCAGGCGGATCTGTTCAGGTGTTACACCATCCCTGTCGGTATCCGGAATGCCATCAATCACACCATAGCCTTCGGAGGAGTGTGCACGCGCCAGCATCGACGGTGTCGGCAGCTCGGGCAATAGTCGGGTCAGTTTTGTGTTGGTGCTCGCCACCAATTTGCCACTGGCATTGACGACGATGGCTTCTTGTAACTGATTGACTTCGATGATTTTTGGCAGGCGCGCGGCAATCAGGCTGTCCGACATATCGGCCAACTCTTCAGACACGCCGGCAGCCTTCAGTCGTAGATCCCGCAGGGATGACTCAAGTGCAGCACGGCCTAGATTCAGACCTGACTCCAGCGCACTTTCGACCTTCACGTTGAACCAAGACTCAATCGAGCGAGATACGAATTGAACTGAGACTAGATAAATCACAATACCCGGCACGATGCCCATCATGGCGAACATCAGCACCATGCGCGCCATTAATCGTGACCCAAACCGCCCGCGCCGATATCGACTGTATAAGCGAGCGAGCAGGAACAATACAACCGCCAGCAGGCCGACACCGACCACCACGTTGGCGCCAAGAACCCAAGAGTAGTAAGAGTCAAATAGCTGCGTGTCTCCACTGGCCACCGCCAGCAGGAACAGCAGCACACCGACGGTCGTCGCCGACACCATCAGCAAGTACCGCAGCGCGCGTCTCATTTCGCCTCGGTGCGGAAGATGAACTTATTCCAGCCTGAAGACAAACGCCATTCATCGCTGCTCATGGCGCTGACCTGAATTGGCTTCGGCAATTCGGACACGTCGAGCGCGAGTTGGATCGCCACCGTGTAGTTACCGCCGCGGCTGAGCGCACCCGGATCGGCGATCATCCAACGCCCGGGTCGCCGCAGTAGCGAGAGCATGTCATCCAGCCGTGAAAAATTCTGATGAAGACTTCCGTCGATCGATGCGCGGTATTGCTGAGTCAGCACGTTGTAAGACAGACGAATCTTGCGCGTTGCCTTCACCGAGACCTCATCAAACCAGTACCAGCGGTAGCGGGTGATTTCGGCTTGCAGCGTGAAATACAGTGGCACACCGCGCGACAAGGCGTCCTCAACGGAACGCGGTAGCTCAACCGAGTAGCGCGAAGTCAACCGGTACCCTTCCTCGCTTGGCTCCAGCGAGGCCTCGACAAACTCGATGCCCTCGGCGGCGTGCGCGGAAAGAGGTAACCAAGCTGGCAGCCATAGCAGCCAGAACAGCAGTAAAAATCGATGAATCACGCTCAAGAACGGGCTAATGCCCAGAGGAAAATTTGAGCGATAGTATCAAAGCGCCGGTTTCCGCAGTAGCGCGTAGAACAAGCCGTCATGATCCGACGCCTCATCAGCCCTCGGTAGCAGCTGCCCAGGCGCCTCCAGCCGAACCGCGTGCTGCCGTTGCACGAAGGCCTGCGCTTGCAGTTCGGACTCCTCGGGCCACAAGGAACACGTCACGATCAGCAGTAAGCCGCCCGGCCGCAACATGCCCCATAAGTTGTCGAGAATCTCAGCCGAGCGTTCGGCTAGCTGATGACTATCCTCGGGTCGGCGCAGCCAGCGGATATCCGGATGCCGGCGCACAATGCCCGAGGCGGTACAGGGCAAGTCGGCCAGAATTCGGTCATAAGGCTGGCCGTCCCACCAATCCCGTAAGCGGGCATCGCCCATCTGTAGCTTGGCATGGAGTGACAGTCGATTCAGGTTGTCACTCACCCGGTTCAACCGCTGCGCATCATGATCAAGCGCCAGCACGTCGCAATCGGCGAGTTCAAGCAGGTGGCCGGTCTTGCCACCGGGGGCGGCGCATGCATCCAGCACTCGCATGCCATGCTCAACCTGGAGCAAGGGCGCTGCCAGTTGAGCAGCAGCGTCCTGCACAGACACAACACCGTCAGCGAAACCCGGGATCTGCGCTACCGGCACAGCGCGTTTCAATTTGACGGCGTAATCGCCAATCCGCGTCGCAGCGATGCCCTCTGCGACGAGTTGATCAAGGTATGCCTCGACTTTCATCTTTCGACGATTCACCCGCAGCGTGAGCGGTGGCTCTCGATTACCTGCCATCAGGATCGCCTCGGCCTGCTGCGGCCACGCGCGTCGCATCTCGTCTATCCACCAGCGCGGATAGTTCAGCCGTGCATCATCGTCACGCAGCACGGATTGCATTAATTGATCGCGCTCACGTAAAAAACGACGTAACACCGCGTTCACCATGCCTTTTGCACGACTGAGTTCGGGATCTTGGGCGCAGGCCTCGACCGCCTGATCGACCAGCGTGTGTTCGGCATAGGGTGGCGTGTCATCAGACAGCAGCGCCAGCGCGCAACCAAGCAAGGCGCTGAGACGTGGGGGCGAAGGCGGCTTGCTGGCCAGTACGGCCATCAGCGCGTGCGCGCAACCCCAACGCCGCATGCTTCGGTAAGTGATGTCCTGAATGGCGCCACGGCTCGCCGGGCTCAGTGTGTGCCTGCCGAACAGGTCGGCCAGTGCTGCGGGCAAGGCCTGCCCCGCATCTACCTTGGTCAGCACATGCGCTGAATGGCGCAGTGCCATTGAAAGCGATTCAGGCAAGCCTGACTCCTTCACCACCGGCCATCGCCGTTCCTGCATGCCTAACTAAACGCCCCACATCACGAACGCATGTTCACGATGGGCCGCACGCAGCATCTCCAGCAGCGGATAGGCGCGTGCACCGAAGCTCACCACTTCGTCCAAACCCTTTTTGGCGCCACCTTCGCTGTCTTCATCGTCGGTAGGCGCTGGAGCCGATAACTTACGTGCTGCAATTTCAGATTCGATGCGCTCGATGGCCTGTTCGGTCTCATCCGCCGTAATCACTCCACGCTCGATATCTTTGCCGAGCAGATCGAGAATCGGCTTGGCGTGAGCTTCGTACATCAGTATCTCGGCGGCAGCTTTAGATTTGAATGTGACCAGCATGGTGAAACTCTCCGACAATCAGCGCCTCAGTAGGAGGCGGTTGACAATTTATCAAGCGTAGCATGGCCAACAGGCCTTAGGCAGGCAAATTCAGCTCTTGTTCAACCCGATGGCAGGCGCTTCAATCGACCACTGACGCATGAAGCGCCATAGCGCGAATACCTGTAACAGCAGGTAGCAAGCGACTGCCATGCGCATAGCGGCGGCACTTTGCCAACTGAACGAAACGAACAGATCGACCAGCAAGCCGATTCCCCACTGCACGGAGAATGCGCCGACAAACAGTGTCAGATTGAATGCGCTGTTAGCGCGTCCGACTAGTGCCGTTGGAAATGCCAGGCTGACATGGGTCTGGCCCAGCGTCGTAACAGTGATGACGACGGCAAAAACAATCCATAGCCACCAACTGCTTTCATAAGGTAGTAGCACCATCAGCGCTTGCACTACGACCGATATCGACAAGCCCACTGCAACCACGCGCAGCACCGGCAAGCCGGTGCGCTGACCATAGGCCACATAGCGTGGCGCCCACCAGGAAAGTCCAAGATAGGCGATCAGCAGCGCCAGATTGAACAAGAACAACACATGCGAGGTTTCTTCCACCGACATGCCCAGCACCGTGATCATCCAAGGTCCGGCCCAGAGCGACTGTAGCGCCATGAAACCGCCTTGATGCACCGCGCCCAGCAGTGCCATGCGGCGAAAGTAAGGATCCGCAAAAATAGCGCCATAGCCCGGCGCATCATTGGCTTCAAAATTCGAAGCAGCGTTGCCACTCGGCGCGCGTGCGAGATCGTGCATAGGCATCGATTGTTCGATATCGCGCAAGCGACTGAACAGCACCCACGCCGCCAATAGTAGTGCCACAGCGACACCAAAAAAAACAGTTCGCCAGCCCACCACTGGCAGCAGTAAGGCGACCGGCACCGTTGCCGATAGTGCACCCGCGGTACCAATCACTAGCATGTAGCTACCGAGTTGGCTTTGGCGTTCTGGTGGGTACCACACACGAAACGCTTTGAACGCAGCCATCAGGCAGGCTGACACGCCTACCCCAATCAAGGCACGTCCAACCCAGACACCCAGCAGCGTATCGCTGGAAGCAAAGATCGCCGCACCCAAGGCACCAAACAGCAGCAGCGCTGATTCGGTACGACGAGGGCCGTGACGATCAAGCCACACGCCGATCGGCAACTGCATCAGACCAAAGCCCATGAAGTAGGCCGCAGAGAGCAGACCGAGATCCGCATTGGTCAAGTGCAAATCAGCGCTCAGCGCTGGGGCGATGACGGCATTGATCGCACGCATCGCGTATGACAAGAAATACGCTAGCCCAAACACCAGCACCACGCGTGTTGCCGTTCGGCCTTGCAGGTAAACCGGGGTGGTACTCATCGCCCCATGTTAACAGCGCCCAATACTTGGACGCGCGCCACCACTCAAGCCGTGGATTGCAGCGCGCGCCGGTATTGAATCGCTTCCGCAGCATGTGCGCTTCCGATCTGCGCGCAGCCTTCCAAATCGGCGATCGTGCGTGCGATTTTCAGTACGCGATGATAAGCACGTGCAGACCAGTGCAATCGCTCGATTGCAGCGCGCAGCAGTGTGACAGCAGCAGCGTCGGGCTGGCAGTGATGATCAATTTGGTTCGACGACAGCAGCGCGTTGGGTGATTGCTGTCGCACGATTTGTCGCTCACGTGCGAGTGCTACCCTGCGAGCGATGTTGGCCGACGATTCACCTGTCGGCGCATCCAGCATTTCTGCAGTGCTCATTGCGGGAACGCTGAGCTGTAGATCAATCCGATCGAGTAGCGGACCAGAGATGCGGCCTTGGTAGCGCGCAATCGCGTCCGGGGTGCAGCGACAGGCCCGTTGTGGGTGGCTAAGGTAACCGCATGGACAGGGGTTCATTGCCGCCACCAATTGAAAGCGACACGGAAAATCTGTTTGCCTTGCCGCACGCGAGATAGTTACTTTGCCCGCCTCAAGCGGCTCGCGCAGTACTTCAAGTACTTTGCGCTCGAATTCAGGTAACTCGTCCAGAAACAGTACGCCATGGTGGGCCAGCGAGATCTCGCCCGGGCGCGGCACCGCGCCGCCCCCAACCAGTGCCACCGCAGAGGCGGTGTGATGCGGCGCCCGAAACGGCCGTTGCTGCCAGCGGGATGTGCTGAAGCCCCCTGCGATGGATTGCAGCGCCGCGCTTTCCAATGCCTCGTCCTGGGTCATCGGCGGCAGGATGCCGGGGAGGCGCGACGCCAGCATCGATTTGCCCGAGCCCGGTGGGCCCACCATTAGCAAGCTATGCGCGCCGGCAGCGGCGATCTCCATCGCGCGCCTTGCCTGCGGTTGCCCGCGTACGTCGGCGAAGTCCGCAAACTTTGAGGTCGCAGCGGCAGTCACCGGTGACATCGACACCAAGCGCGCTGCGGCATCGGTAGCCGTGAAATGGGCGAATACCTGCAGCAAAGAGTCAGCCGGCAGGATACGTGCGTCGGGCACCAACGCCGCTTCCGAGGCATTGGCCCGCGGCAGAATGAACGCGCGCTGACGCTCACCCGATGTGCGCTGAACCGCAACGCTCATCGCCAGCGCAGCGCGGATCGGGCGTAGCTCGCCCGACAGCGATAACTCACCGGCGAATTCATAGTCATCCAGTTGGTCGGTTGCCATTTGCGCGCTGGCGGCGAGGATGCCAAGCGCAATCGGCAGGTCGTAGCGGGCAGATTCTTTCGGCAGATCGGCCGGCGCTAAATTCACCGTGATGTGGCCGGCTGGAAATTCAAAGCCCGAGTTACGCAATGCGGCGCGCACTCGGTCGCGTGACTCGCGCACCTCGGTGTCAGCCAGCCCGACGATAGTGAAGGTGGGTAAGCCGCTGCTGACATGCACCTCCACGGTGACCTCGGGCGCGCGCATGCCCGCCAGTGCGCGGCTGCGCAGGACGGCCAGTGCCATGGCCGGATCAGTCTTTAGGGCGTGTTTCTAGCTCGGCGACTCGCCGCTCCAAGGCCTCGAGCTTGGCCCGGGTGCGCGCCAGCACCTCGGCTTGCAGCTCGAATTCCTCGCGCGTTAGCAGATCGAGCTTTGAGAAGCCCTGATGCAGCATCGCGCGCAGATTGTTTTCCAGATCTTTGGCGGGCGATTGCTGCAGTACCTCGCGGATCCGATGCTGCAATTCGTCAAGAAAACTCGGGCCTTGGCTCATGACTAGTTTGGGATTCATGCACCACTTTGAGGCGCATGCCCTGTTGCGGTGCGGTTTGACGTGGGTAAGCGCAGAATCTGGGTGCGAATGCTAAAGGAATTAGCAGATTTGGCAAGCATTTCCGCTGATCCTTGTTGGCACACGTCCTGCTATACACCCCCTGCGCTTGTGCATCAGTGGCGAAGCGGGTGTTTTCACACTGATTTTTAGGGAAAAGGAAATTCAAATGAAAAAACTGATTCTTGCCGGAGCCATCACCGCGGCATTTGCTGGTCAGGTGGCCAATGCCGCCGATGCTGCGCCTGCGGCTGCCGCGCCTGCCTCCGATCATCAAGTCACTTTCAATGTGGGCGTCACTTCTGACTACGTGTTCCGTGGGATCTCCCAGTCGCGTAACCGTCCGGCGCTCAGTGGTGGTTTTGACTACAGCCACGCGCCGTCCGGGTTTTACGTGGGTACATGGGCATCGACGATTAGCTGGGTGAACGATAACTACCCAGATGGCGATTTGACCATGCGTGCCAACACTCCCATGGAGGTTGACTTCTACGGCGGCATCAAAGGAGAAGTTATCGGTGCCCTCAGCTTTGATGTCGGCGCGATTCACTACTACTACCCTAACCATCGCTTGAAACTCGTTGCGGCACCCGCGGGCGGCCCCTTGGCCGGTGCAACCCCAGGGGGCCTTGATGCGAATACCACGGAGGTATACGGCAAGGTCGGATATGGCCCAGTTTATTTCAAGGTCAACTATGCGGTCGGCGACGCGATTTTCGTTTCCAACAAGGCAGGAAGTTTCTATCTTGATTTAGGAGCCGACGTGCCGATTGCCCAGGGCCTCTTGCTCAACCTGCACTACGGACGCTGGGATTTCAAAAATGACCCGCGATTCAATGACCCGGCAGCGCCTGCATCTCTGTACAACTACAACGACTGGAAAGTCGGCCTAACCAGAGACTTTGGGAACGGTCTAACAGGGGCAATTGCCGCCACTGGAACAAACGCCAGTACGACCATGTGGAATTTCAATGGCACAGGCTACCTAGGCGACAACAAAGGCATCGTCTCTCTCACCAAAACTTTTTGATCAACTGCAACGAGGATGAAATGAAACTCATCACTGCCATCATCAAGCCGTTCAAGCTCGATGAGGTGCGCGAAGCGCTCTCAGCGATCGGTGTGCAAGGCATCACCGTCACTGAGGTCAAAGGCTTCGGGCGCCAAAAAGGACACACCGAGCTTTATCGCGGCGCCGAGTACGTGGTCGACTTTCTGCCAAAGACAAAAATCGAGGCAGCAGTCGACGAGGCGATTGTCGAGCGTGCGATTGAGGCGATCGAAAATGCTGCACGTACCGGGAAAATTGGCGACGGCAAGATCTTCGTCTACGACCTGCAGCAAGTCGTTCGTATTCGTACGGGCGAAACCGGCAAAGAAGCACTCTAAGGGGATATGCAAATGAAAAAGTGGTTCATTAACCTAGCGAGCGCCGGCTTGCTGCTATTCGCGATCTGTGCAACGCCGATTGTGTCGGCTGAAGATGCTGCACCGGCTGCCGCAGCACCAGCGGCCGAGGCACCCGCTGCAGCGCCAGCCGCCGCCGCATCGGCTGCACCCGCTGCTGATGCAGCGGCTCCCGCAGCAGCGCCGGTGCCCAACAAAGGCGACACGACCTGGATGATGGTTGCCACCATCATCGTGATCATGATGTGTTTACCCGGCTTGGCACTGTTCTATGGCGGCTTGGTTCGCGCCAAGAATATGCTCTCGGTGTTGATGCAAGTGATGATGATTTTCTCTCTCATCACCGTGCTGTGGTTTATCTATGGCTATTCGTTGGCATTTACCGAAGGCGGCGCCTTTTTCGGCGGGCTGGATCGCTTGTTCATGAAGGGCATGACCCCAGATTCCCCGGGCGCTACCTTCAGCAAAGGTGTAGTGATCCCCGAGATGTTGTTTGCCTGTTTCCAGGCTAGCTTCGCGGGCATTACGTGCGCACTAATCGTTGGTTCATTTGCCGAGCGAATCAAGTTCTCCGCCGTGGTGCTGTTCATGGTGCTCTGGTTTACCTTCTCGTACGTGCCGATCGCGCACATGGTGTGGTTCTGGCCCGGCCCGGATGCATTCACTGATGCAGCTGCTGCCGAGAAAGCCACAGCAGTCTCTGGTTGGCTGTGGCAGAAGGGTGCGTTGGACTTTGCCGGCGGCACGGTGGTTCATATCAATGCCGCGATGGCCGGTCTGGTTGGTGCGTTCATGCTCGGCAAGCGCGTGGGTCTTGGCCGCGAAGCCATGGCACCACACTCGCTGACACTGACCATGGTCGGCGCATCGATGCTGTGGGTGGGCTGGTTTGGCTTCAACGCGGGTTCCGCGCTCGAGGCGAACGGTTCGGCTGCACTTGCTTTCGCGAACACCTTGCTGGCCACGGCGGGAGCGGTCGTCTCTTGGAGCCTCGCTGAGTGGGTGCTGAAGGGCAAGCCCTCGATGCTGGGTGCCGCCTCCGGCGCGGTGGCTGGCTTGGTGGCGATCACCCCAGCGGCTGGCTTGGTTGGGCTGATGGGTGGTTTGGTGATCGGCCTGCTGGCGGGCGTCGTTTGCCTGTGGGGCGTGAACGGCCTGAAGCGACTGCTCGGTGCGGATGATTCACTGGATGTGTTCGGTGTGCACGGCGTCGGCGGTATTCTCGGCGCGCTGCTGACAGGCGTGTTTGCCTCGCCTAGCCTCGGCGGCGCTGGTATCTACGACTATGTCGCCAATGCGGTGTCGCCGGAATACTCAATCGGCGGCCAGGTTTGGATTCAGTTACAGGCGGTTCTAACCACCGTGATCTGGTCCGGCGTAGTTGCCTTCATTGCTTACAAAGTGGTCGACATGATCGTTGGCTTGCGCGTCACCGAAGAGGAAGAGCGCGAGGGTCTGGATATTTCCAGCCACGGCGAGACTGCCTACCATTCCTGATCTCCCCGCAGTTCGGGTCCACCCGGGCCCTTTAGACGCCCTCGCAAGAGGGCGTTTTCTATTCAGCCGCTCAGACTTCGCTGGCGGTGTTGGTGGCGCCTTGCCGTGCTTGATGCGCTGTCTGCGGTTGCCGACAGTATCCTCCGCGCCGTCCGGGGATATGATCAGCATCGGAGTCCTGCGCATCGCGCCGGGCGCCGTTGACCGATTCCGTTAGAATCTAGCCCCCTGCGCGCGTCGCGCGCCCCGAATTCACAAGGTTTTCCATGGTTCCCCATCTGGTCACGGCCCTCAACGGCCCGTTGCTCGAACTCGAAAAAAAGATTCTTGACGCTACCCCGGTCATTGAGCGCTGGTTCCGGCTCGAGTGGCAGGAGCACACGCCCCCGTTTTACTGCTCGGTGGACATGCGTAACTCTGGCTTCAAGCTGGCACCTGTCGACACCAATTTGTTCCCCGGCGGCTTCAACAACATCGCACAGGAAATGCTGCCGCTTGCAGTGCAAGCGGCGATGGCGGCGATTGATAAGTACTGCCCGGATGCGCGCAACCTGCTGCTGATTCCGGAGCGGCACACCCGTAACACCTTCTACCTGCAAAACGTCGCGCGCTTAATTCAAATTTTCCGCCAGACCGGGCTTAATGTGCGCCTGGGTTCATTGTCTGAGGACATCAAGAGCCCGACCACGCTGGAGTTGCCGGAGGGTGGCACACTCACGCTGGAGCCGCTGGAGCGCTCCGCGAATGGACGTCGCCTCGGTTTGAAGAACTTCGATCCATGCACCATCTTGCTCAACAATGATTTATCCGCAGGTATTCCAAAGATTTTGGAAGGCCTGCATGAGCAAACCTTGTTGCCGCCCTTGCATGCGGGCTGGGCGGTGCGCCGCAAGACCAATCACTTCGCTGCTTACGATGAGATTGCGAAGAAATTCGGCAAGCTAATCGACATTGATGCCTGGATGGTGAACCCTTATTTTGCCAAGTGCGGCAGCATCAATTTTCATGAGCGCACCGGCGAGGAACATCTGGCGCAAACTGTCGACGCAGTGCTCACTAAAATTCGCAAGAAATACAAAGAGTACGGCATCAAGGAAGCGCCTTTCGTCATCGTCAAGGCGGATGCCGGCACCTACGGCATGGGCATCATGACGGTGCGCGATGCCTCCGAGGTGAAAGACCTCAACCGCAAGCAGCGTAACAAGATGGCGGTGGTGAAAGAAGGTCTCGAGGTGAGTGATGTGATCGTGCAAGAAGGCGTGCACAGCTTCGAGCACATCAATGAGTCTGTCGCCGAGCCGGTGGTGTACATGATTGATCGTTATGTGATCGGTGGTTTTTATCGGGTACACGCCGAACGCGGTGTCGATGAAAACTTGAATTCACCGGGCGCACATTTCGTTCCGCTGGCATTCGCACAGCAGCACTCGCTGCCTGATCTGGGTGCCAAGCCTGGCACTGCTGCACCGAACCGTTTTTACATGTACGGTGTAGTGGCGCGTTTGGCGCTGCTGGCGGCATCGCTCGAGATTGAGCGCACCGACCCTAACCCGGAAGAGTACTAATCACGCGACCAAGCCGCATGAAAATCGCTTTTGCCTGTGACCCGCTGTCCGGCTTCAATCTGAAGAAGGACTCCACGTACGCCATGATGCGTGAGGCAAATGCGCGAGGTCATGTGCTATACGCATTTCGTCACGCTGACATGATGATCCGTGATGGCCGCGTGTTGGCTAAGGCGTCCCGGATTGAACTCACCGGTGAGGCCGGCGCGTGGTATCGCGTCGAGGAAAGTGAACAACAGTCCCTTAGCGAATTTGATGTCGTGGTCGAGCGCACCGACCCGCCGTTCGACATGGAGTATGTCTATGCCACCCACTTGTTAGAACTGGCTGAGACACAGGGTGCGCGTGTGGTGAATCGCCCAGCAGCGATTCGCAATCACAACGAGAAGCTCGCCATCACGGGATTCACGCAATTCACCGCTCCCACGCTGGTCAGTAGCGACGCCGCGCACCTGCGCGCTTTTCACGCGGAGCATCGTGACATTATTCTCAAGCCACTGGATGGCATGGGCGGCATGGGCATATTCCGCGTGCGTGATGATGCGATGAACCTCGGTGCGATCATTGAGACCCTGACCGATGATGGTCGTCGTACCATCATGGCACAGCGCTATATTCCCGAGATCGCCAGCGGTGACAAGCGCGTGCTGTTGATCGCTGGACAGGTTGTTCCCTATTGTTTGGCACGCGTGCCGCAGGCGGGCGAGGTAAGAGGTAATCTCGCTGCGGGTGGTACCGGCATAGCCATGCCACTGTCGGCGCGTGAGCGGGAAATCGCTGAGGCACTGGCGCCCGTCTTGCAAGCGCGTGGGCTGATGCTGGTAGGATTGGACGTCATTGGTGCGCACCTCACCGAGATTAACGTCACCAGCCCGACCTGCTTTCAGGAAATCATGCAGCAAACCGGCTGCGATGTTGCTGCAATGTTCATCGATGCGCTCGAGCGCGGCGAATATTGAGAATCACGACAAAGACATTTCAGGGTAAAGATAACCGATGGTCGGCATTCTGCTACTGACGCACGCGCCGCTTGGGCAGGCATTCATTGCGGCTGCCAGCCATGTGTTCCGGGCAAGCCCTGCGCAGGTAGAGGCGATCGATGTAATCGCGGATCAAAACCCGGATGAAGTTCGGACCTTGGCGCAGGCAGCGATTGCGCGTGTCAATGATGGTAGTGGTGTGCTGGTGATTACCGACGTGGTGGGTGGCACACCCGCCAACTGCACCTTGCAATTATGTGTGCCGGGTGAGGTTGAAGTGATCGCCGGCATCAGCTTGCCGATGTTACTGCGTGCAATAACCTACCGTCACGATACTCTGGATATCGTCCTTGAAATGGCGTTGGCCGGTGGCCAAAATGGCGCTTGTCGCGTCGATGGCCGGGTGAAACTGGCGCCCACCTAAACTATCCAAACACGACACTCATGATTAGCAGAGACATCGAAATTATCAACAAACTCGGATTACACGCGCGGGCCTCGGCCAAGCTGACCCAGCTGGCGGCGAAATATCAGAGCGAGGTGTGGATGACCCGAAATCAACGCCGAGTTAACGCCAAGTCGATTATGGGTGTAATGATGCTGGCCGCTGGCAAGGGCAGCCATGTGACCATCGAGACCGAGGGGCCTGACGAACAGGTTTGTATGGATGCGCTGGTTCAGTTGATCGAAACGCGTTTCGGCGAGAGCGAATAGGCGAGTAATGGCTTCATTTACGCTGCACGGTATCCCGGTCTCGCGAGGCATTGCGATTGGTCGGGCGCATCTGTTGCGGCCGGCAGCGCGGGATGTCAAGCACTACCTTGTTGCTGAGGAGCGTCTCGAAGCAGAGGTTGATCGCTTGAGTAGCGCGATTGAGCGCGTCAACGAAGAACTGCGTGTCCTGCGCCGCGATCTTCCTATGGATGCGCCTACCGAGTTAGCGGCGTTCATCGATGTGCATGCGTTGATCTTGGCTGATCCGATTATTTCGGAAGAGCCGCTGCGCATGATTCGCAGCCGACACTACAACGCCGAATGGGCGCTGTTGTCACAAATTGATGCCTTGTCAGCGCAGTTCGACGAGATCGAAGACCCTTATCTGCGTGAGCGCAAAAACGATATTCGGCAAGTTGGCGAGCGGGTACTCAAGGTATTGACCGGATCTGCGCAATCGTTTCCGACGGTGCCTGCGGTTGAAGCGGATCAGTACGTACCGCAGATGATCGTTGTTGCGCACGACATCTCGCCGGCCGATATGTTGCAGTTTCGTGATCGCGCATTTGTTGGTTTCGTGACTGACCTTGGTGGCCAGAACTCGCACACCGCCATCGTTGCCCGTAGTTTGGACATACCTGCAGCGGTGGGTATGTCAAATGCCTCGCAACTGATCAGTGATGATGACTGGGTCATTATTGACGGTGATGCAGGTACCGTGATCGTTGATCCGGCACCGGTCGTGCTGGAGCAATACCGAGAGCTACAGGCGCAGCTGCTGCGAGAGCGCAAGAAGCTCGGCAAGCTGAAAAAAACGCCAGCGATTACGCGTGACGGCACATTCATCCATTTGCTTGCCAACATCGAGTTGCCCGAAGATTGCGCCAGCGCTTTGGAAGCAGGCGCTGTGGGCGTTGGTCTGTTTCGTTCCGAATTTTTGTTTATGGGTCATAGCGGTCAAGCCTCGCGGACGCCCTCCGAGGATGAGCAATTTGAGTCTTATCGCAAGGCGGTCGTCGCGATGAAGGGGCGGCCAGTCACGATTCGTACGCTCGATGTTGGCGCTGACAAACCACTCGACAAAGATGAGGAAACAGCGCTCAATCCTGCGCTCGGGCTGCGTGCAATTCGTTACTGCTTATCTGAGCCGCAGCTATTCCTCACTCAGCTGCGGGCGATCCTGCGCGCATCAGCCTATGGGCCGATCAATCTTTTGATCCCAATGCTGGCGCATGCTTTCGAGATTGATCAGACCTTGGCCATGATCGAGCAGGCCAAGCAACAACTGCGTGACGCCAAAAGAAAATTTGATCAAGAGATAAAAATCGGCGCCATGATCGAAATTCCTGCAGCGGCGTTAACGCTGCCCTTGTTCATCAAGCGACTTGATTTTCTGTCGATTGGCACCAATGATCTGATTCAGTACACGCTGGCGATCGATCGGGTTGATCACGAAGTCGCCCATCTCTACAACCCACTGCACCCGGCGGTGTTGCAATTATTAGCAATGACGATTACCGCAGGCGCGAAAGCCGGCATACCGGTGGCGGTTTGCGGCGAAATTGCCGGAGATACCAAATTGACCCGTCTGCTGTTGGGCATTGGCTTGCGTGAATTTTCCATGCATCCGGCACAGCTGCTGTCGGTCAAGCACGAGATACTCAACAGTGATCTCAGCTTGCTGGAACCCGCTGCGAAAAAAGTGCTTAAAGTTTATGAGCCATCGGCGATCGCGGATGCGATGGAGAAGCTGGCCCAAGTTTGAGTGTTGATGGGCAAAGTCGCTGGCTGGCAGCCTTCGCAGGCCCGACCGCCAATAAGTTGGCGGTCGTTTGACGCTTTCCTCTGGTTTCGCTATCCTTCGCGCAATGCGCCGATTTGACCTTAGCTTGCGGGCGCGCGGGAACTCCCCGGACAAATACGGCTAAAGCGAGCTCGAGTCGATACGAGTCCAGCCCGATAGCCAGTGCTCTCGGGCTTTTTTATTGACCGTTCAAAATGAAATCCATAGGTACTGTCACACCACAATCGATGCACTTCAGCGAACCGCTACCGCTGCAAAGTGGCGCGGCACTAGCCGATTACACCCTGGTGTACGAGACCTACGGCAGCTTGAATGCCGATCGCTCGAATGCGGTGCTGGTCTGTCACGCCTTGAATGCCTC
>CAZLJL010000011.1:0-16326 GCA_964559785.1 uncultured Bifidobacterium sp. | reverse complement strand
CCATGTACTCCGACATATCGAAACGAATCAACTCAATGCCCATAATGAAGGCGAGCTGTTTGGCGACCTCGGTCTTGCCCACGCCGGTAGGCCCAGAGAACAAGAAGGAACCAATCGGCTTATCCATCTTGCCCAAGCCCGCACGCGCCATCTTGATGGCGGCGGCCAGCGCTTCGATGGCTGGGTCTTGACCGAACACCACATTCTTGAGATCGCGCTCAATCGTCTGCAGCTTGGAACGGTCGTCCTGATTGACCGACTGCGGCGGGATACGAGCGATCTTGGAGATGATGTCTTCGATCTCGGATTTGCCAATCGTTTTTTTCTGCTTGGATTTCGGCAAGATGCGTTGCGCGGCACCCGCCTCGTCGATCACATCAATGGCCTTATCTGGCAAATGACGATCGTTGATGAAGCGGGCTGCCAGTTCGGCCGCACATGTCAGTGCGGACGCTGAGTACTTTACGCCGTGATGCTCTTCGAAACGTGACTTCAGCCCGCGCAAGATCTGTACGGTCTGCTCAATGGTGGGCTCATTGACATCAATTTTTTGGAAGCGACGGGAAAGCGCATGGTCTTTCTCGAACACGCCACGAAACTCATTGAACGTGGTGGCGCCGATGCACTTTAACTGGCCCGATGACAACGCAGGCTTCAGCAGGTTGGAGGCATCCAATGTGCCGCCCGAGGCCGAACCAGCACCGATGATGGTATGG
Source organism: uncultured Bifidobacterium sp. (assembly GCA_964559785.1). GTDB lineage: Bacteria > Pseudomonadota > Gammaproteobacteria > Burkholderiales > Burkholderiaceae_D > Pernthalerella. Next base: position 15,610 of record CAZLJL010000011.1, on the reverse strand, counting down.
ATCTCGTCAATGAACAAGATACCGTTCGGATTCGCCTTCATCTGTTTGAGCACTGCTTTCAAACGTTGCTCGAAATCGCCGCGGTACTTGGTACCCGCCAGCAAAGCACCCATATCGAGCGAGTACACCACAGCGTTTTGCAGGATCTCGGGGACATCACCTTGGACGACGCGCCATGCCAAGCCCTCCGCAATCGCGGTCTTGCCGACGCCGGCTTCACCCACCAGCAAAGGGTTGTTCTTGCGTCGACGGCACAGCGTCTGAATCACCCGCTCGACCTCGGCCTCGCGACCGATCAATGGATCGATTTTGCCTTCCGCGGCGAGCTTATTGAGATTTTGCGTGAACTGGTCGAGCGCGCTTTCTTTTTGAGGTCCCTCAGCCTGAGCTTCATCGGAGGTCTCGGATGTCTTCTGGGGCTCAGGTTGCTGATCCTTGCGCACACCATGCGAGATGTAATTGACAACGTCGAGCCGTGTTACCCCCTGCTGATGCAGGTAGTAGACCGCATGCGAGTCCTTTTCGCCGAAGATCGCCACCAGCACATTGGCACCGGTGACTTCCTTCTTGCCATTCGACGCTGATTGGACATGCATGATGGCGCGCTGAATGACGCGTTGGAAGCCCAGCGTCGGCTGGGTATCCACCTCACTCGACCCGGGCACGGTCGGGGTGTTGTCGGTAATAAAGTTGGACAGGGTCTTGCGCAGATCGTCGATGCTGACCGCGCACGCACGCAAGACTTCTGCTGCGGACGGGTTGTCCAACAAAGCTAGCAGCAAGTGTTCTACGGTAATGAACTCATGCCGGGCTTGTCGCGCCTCAACAAAGGCCATGTGCAAACTGACTTCGAGTTCCTGGGCGATCATGCTTCCTCCATCACGCACTGCAGCGGGTGCCCCGCCTTTCTGGCGTGGGTTAATACCAATTCGACTTTAGTGCTGGCAATGTCTTTGGGATAAACACCGCACAAGCCCTTACCGTCACGATGAACCTTGAGCATGATCTGCGTCGCCGTCTCACGGTCCTTATTGAAGTACTCCTGAATGATGGCCACAACAAACTCCATAGGCGTGTAATCATCATTCAGCAACACTACGTGGTACATCGGCGGCGGCTTGATCGCCGCCTTCTTCTCTTTCCGTACTAGCAGAGTGCCATTATCGCTGTTAGTTGCCATGCTTCTATTCTATAGCCCACACCACGCTAGGTAACCCCTGTTACGCAGGGGATCCGCGCTCAATTCCATATTACTTGCTTTCCGAAGCACGCGCTGACTTGGCAACAATAACCCCGACGCTGACTGGGAAGCCATCTAAAAATGGTGCAATGCCATCTAGTTTCAAGGGCACGGCGCGAGAATCTGGCATTTTTGACAATTTGCTTGACTTTTCTATTCTTTGCCAGAACAATGCAAAACATCAATATGTGGGTTATAGCACTTATTGACATAAGGAAGAGCAATAATGGAGGGGTCAGCTTTACGCAGGGCTCTTGCTTTTAACGCTCGTGTGATTGGCCCCTGTTAGAAAGACTGGTTTATGGCAAAAGGTAAGGTCAAGTGGTTTAACGATGCGAAAGGCTTCGGTTTTATCACTCCGGAAGATGGCGGCGAAGATTTGTTTGCACATTTCTCTGCAATCACGATGTCCGGCTTCAAGACCCTGAAAGAAGGCCAAGAGGTTTCATTTGATGTAACCCAAGGCCCAAAGGGAAAGCAGGCTTCAAATATCCAAGCCGTCAGCTGATTAATCACAGATCTGACGCGCTGCAAGTCCAAACCCTCGGTAAACCCGAGGGTTTTTTATTTCAAGCACTTCCATCAGCTTATCGACCGACTTGGAATAATAAGGTTCATCATTTTGTCGCACCAAAAACAAAAGCCGGGTCAACAGCACCCGGCTTTGGTATTTTCGACATTGATTAACTTACATGTGCTCGATCATCACATCGCCGAAGCCGGAGCAGGAAACCTGCGTTGAGCCTTCCATTAGGCGAGCAAAATCGTAAGTCACTTTCTTTGAAGAAATCGACTTTTCCATTGAGCTGATAATCAAATCGGCAGCCTCAAACCAACCCATGTGACGAAGCATCATCTCAGCCGACAAGATGAGAGAGCCTGGGTTGACATAGTCCTTGCCAGCGTATTTCGGGGCAGTACCGTGGGTAGCCTCAAACATGGCTACCGAATCGGACAGGTTTGCACCTGGGGCGATACCGATACCGCCCACCTGCGCCGCCAATGCGTCGGAAATATAGTCGCCGTTCAGGTTCAAGGTTGCGATCACGCTGTACTCCGCCGGACGTAGCAGAATCTGCTGCAGGAAAGCATCTGCAATCGCATCTTTGACCACGATCTCGTGACCGGTCTTGGGATTTTTGAAGCTGCACCAGGGCCCACCGTCCATCAGCTGCGCACCGAACTCTTTCTGTGCGAGCGCGTAGCCCCAGTCGCGGAAGCCACCCTCGGTGTATTTCATAATATTGCCTTTGTGCACTAGTGTCACAGAGGGCTTGTCATTGTCGATAGCGTACTGAATCGCCTTGCGTACCAGGCGTTCGGTTCCTTCACGAGAGACCGGCTTGACGCCGATACCGGATGTCTGCGGGAAGCGGATCTTCTTCACGCCCATCTCTTTGATCAAGAAATCGATCACCTTCTTCGCGCCGTCTGAACCTTCCTGCCACTCAATGCCCGCGTAGATATCCTCGGAGTTCTCGCGGAAGATCACCATGTCGGTTTTCTCAGGCTCGCGCAGCGGCGATGGCACACCCTTGAAGTAACGCACCGGACGCAAGCAAACATACAAGTCGAGTTCCTGACGCAGAGCCACGTTCAGCGAGCGGATGCCACCACCGACCGGCGTGGTCAACGGGCCCTTGATCGACACTACATAATCCTTCAGTACCTTCAGCGTTTCTTCGGGCAGCCACACATCAGGGCCATAGACTTGGGTAGATTTCTCACCCGCATAAATCTCCATCCAGCTGATCTTGCGCTTGCCGCCATAGGCCTTCGCGACCGAGGCGTCGATGACCTTGATCATCACCGGGCTGATATCCACACCGGTGCCGTCGCCTTCGATGTAGGGGATGATCGGGTTATCGGGGACGTTCAACGAGTAGTCAGCATTTACCGTGATTTTCTGGCCCTCGGCGGGCAGCTTAATATGTTGGAACATCGTTTTTCTCCGAAGATTGGCGGATGACGGGATTGTAGTGGGCGAGCGGCGTAGGTCGAACATCAACATTCGGCGGACGCTTGAGAAGGCGCCCCAGTCTTATATAAGACATAAGACCAGCTTTTCGTATTATGCACTAGAATTTTACTGGATGCCACCACACTCGCTTGCTTTCCTTGATCGATGACGCTCATTCTTTTCAACAAACCCTACGGCGTGATCAGCCAGTTCTCGCAGCATCCAAGCCGACCAAGCCTGGCTGACTTTCTCCAAATTCCGAATATCTACCCGGCCGGACGATTGGACGCCGACAGCGAGGGACTAATGCTGCTGACCGACGACGGCGCACTACAACAGCAGATCAGCCATCCTGACTACGAGAAATCAAAAACCTATCTGGTGCAGGTCGAGGGCTTGGCGCAAGCATCGCAGTTGGCGCGATTACGCGAACCCATGAAGTTGAAAGCATTCACCACCCTGGGATGCAAAGCCATGCGGATCGAGCCACCAGGCTGGCTATGGCAACGCGAACCACCGGTGCGCGAGCGGCGGTCGGTGCCGACCGACTGGATTGCGATGACACTGACCGAAGGGAAAAACCGTCAAGTACGACAAATGACAGCCGCCGTTGGCTTGCCCACGCTAAGACTGGTGCGTCAATCGATTGGGCCAATATCGCTGGCCACCCATCCACTCTTGCCGGGCGAGTGGTGCGACATTGATCCAGCCGACTGGCCCAGAGACTAAGCAAAGCCAGCGCATGATCGGGGTTTACAATCCGAATCCCGAACCCGCGAGATTCCCATGAGACAACTGCTATTGCTCGTCGCTCTCGCGCTGCCAATCGGATGTGAGGCGCAAGATTTTCCGCGGACCTCTCTCAGCATTGGTGTGCACTTGATTCAAGCCGAAGTCGCCGCCACCCAGGAAATGCGTGCGCGTGGCCTGATGTACCGCGAAAAGCTGGGTCAGAACGAGGGCATGGTGTTCCGTTTTCCGGCACCGCGACAGATCTGCATGTGGATGAAAAACACCTTGATCCCGCTTTCCGTAGCCTTCATAGGGGATGACGGGCGCATCATCAATATTGAAGACATGCAACCGCAAACCACGAGCGAGCACTGCAGCCAGCACGCGGCGCGTTACGCACTGGAAATGCGCCAGGGATGGTTCAAACAACGCAATATCAAGGCCGGCGAGCTGGTGTCCGGCCTGCCAAAATAAAAACCCGCGGCACCAGAGGTGCTGCGGGTTTCGGCGAATCCTGAGAATCTAGTAAGAACCAATGCGAGCGCCTGGACAGCGCCTTCGCTTACGCCAATGCTTTGATAGCAGCTGACAAACGGCTCTTGTGGCGTGATGCCTTGTTCTTGTGAATGATGTTCTTGTCAGCGATACGGTCGATAATCGAGACCTGCGACTGAAACACTTGAGTTGCGCCAGCCTTGTCGCCTGCCTCAATTGCCTTACGCACGGCCTTGATAGCGGTACGCAGCGCCGAGCGCTGGCTGGAATTGTGCGCGTTTTGCTTGACGGCTTGCCGGGCGCGCTTGCGTGCCTGTGCGGAGTTTGCCATGGACGGTTCCTGATAATGGCACGGACCCAATGGCCGCGCCGAATTTCGAAAAACGAAGATTATAACAAAGCAATCCGGATACGGGCAAACTCTGGCGAGGTTCTGCCAGTAGGCAGCCGTTAGCCATTCAGCATCTTTTCAGAATGAAAACCCTGCGCTAGTTCGCCCATGGTCTGCCGCTATAATCGGGCACCATGAATTTGCACAGAACGCTCGCCACGGTGTCTGGCATGACTTTACTGTCACGCATCACTGGCCTGATCCGCGAGTTTCTGATCGCCCGGACCTTCGGGGCCTCAGTCTATACCGACGCCTTCTTCGTCGCCTTCCGCATTCCCAACCTCTTGCGTCGACTGTTTGCCGAGGGGGCGTTCTCGCAAGCCTTCGTCCCCATCCTCGCCGAGTACAAAAATCAGCAAGGCCGTCGCGCCACGCGGGTCTTGGCCGACCATGTCGCCACTGTTCTATTCTGGGCCCTGCTACTGACCTCAATCGCTGGCATTATTTTCGCGCCCGCGATCGTGCTGCTGATGGCGAGTGGGTTCGCGTCCGATCCGGTCGCCATGTCGTTATCCACCACCATGACCCGGATCATGTTTCCCTACATTCTGTTCATGTCACTGGTCGCGCTGGCCGGTGGCATTCTGAACACGTGGCGGGAATTCCGCGTACCGGCGTTCACGCCGGTGCTGCTCAACCTGTCGTTCATTGCGGCAGCGTTACTGCTAGCGCCAATGATGGCGGAACCAGTCTATGCGCTGGCGATCGCAGTCTTTATTGGTGGCTTGTTACAACTCGGACTGCAGATTCCGGCGTTACGAAAAATCGGCATGCTGCCGCACATCAGCGCCAACCCGCTGCGCGCATTGCAGGATGAGGGCGTTAGACGCGTACTGAAACAGATGTTACCGGCGACCTTTGCGGTATCGGCAGCGCAGATCAGCCTGATCATCAATACCAATATCGCGTCGCATCTCGCTGACGGTAGTGTTTCCTGGCTGTCATACGCAGATCGGCTGATGGAGTTACCCACAGGTCTGCTCGGCGTGGCGCTCGGTACGATTCTGCTGCCCAGCCTGTCCAAGGCGAACGCTATCGGTGATGTTGTCGAATACTCTGCGCTGCTGGACTGGGGGCTTCGACTGTGCTTTTTGTTGGCGATGCCAGCGGCCGTCGCACTCATGATTCTGTCCGAGCCCTTGACCAGTACGCTGTTTCATTATGGGAAGTTTGACCCAACCTCAGTGACCATGACTGCTCGCGCCCTCGTGGCCTACGGCGTCGGCCTGATGGGACTGATTCTGGTCAAAATCCTCGCCCCTGGTTTCTACGCGAAACAAGATATTCGCACTCCGGTCAAAATTGGTATCGGCGTACTGGTAGCGACCCAGCTGATGAATCTGCTTTTCGTACCATCACTGGCGCACGCCGGATTGGCGCTCTCAATCGGCTTGGGTGCAACCGTCAATGCTGCCGTCCTGTTTTATTTCCTGAGGAAGCGCGGCATCTATCAACCGCAACCAGGTTGGAGGCTATTCATGCTCAAATTGCTGGGGGCGCTGCTGCTTCTCGCTGGTGTGGGATTATGGGGCGCGGGCAAGTTCGATTGGATTGCAATGCACGCCACACCGTGGCTGCGTGTCGGTGCACTGACCAGTGTGATGATGCTGTGTATCGGGATTTATTTCGGGGCGTTGTGGGCGATGGGCTTTCGTTTTTCGGATTTTCGGCGAGAGTCGCACTGAGGCACGCTGACGTGAAAAATATCACCCTGCAAAATACGCGGCGGCGGAACGGAGTTGCTGTAAGTAGTCCAAGATATTCAGCAAGGCGAGAAGCACTACAGCACCCCCCTAATGTTAGCGCCGTTAATAAGGCACCAGAGTAGCTACGTCATGATCAACGCGCTTGATTACTTCGCATCGCTGATTCAAGAGGAAGAACACATTCCCCTGTTTGAAGCAGCGCTCAGCATTGGGCAGGATGGTGACCCCCAGCTTGACCTTACTAGCTGTTTGCTGGAGATCGACAAATTCGCAGCGCAGCTACGGCAGCGCTTGCCTGCTGATATCGCACCCATTCCAAAACTCAGGCTTTTAAATAACTATTTTTATCAAGAGCTTGGCTTTGCAGGTAACTTGAATGACTACTACAACCCAGACAATAGCTATCTGCACAAAGTGCTAGCGACTCGTCGCGGGATCCCGATTTCGCTGGCAGTCATCTACATGGAGTTGGCGCAGCAGATCGGTCTGGCGGTGAAAGGCATCTCCTTCCCGGGTCACTTCCTGATGAAGCTTTCAGTCAAAAATGGCGACATCATCCTCGACCCGTTCAACGGCAACAGTCTGTCGCGCGAGGAAATCGAAGATCGTCTGGAGCCTTTTTTCATCAATGGTCGCGGGCCGAACGACCCGCCCGTCGCCAGCTACTTGGCAGAGGCCTCAGCCAGCACCATCTTGGTCCGCATGCTGCGTAACCTGAAGGCATTGTTTGCAGAGAATCCGCACTGGCAGCAGTTTTTGAATGTGCAGCAGCGATTGGTGATGTTACTGCCGGATGAGATGAGCGAGCGTCGCGATCGCGGTCTGGCTTATGCCAACCTCGACTGTCCACAAGCCGCACTCGAAGACCTTGAAGCCTACTTGGCGCAATGCCCGCAGGCTTCCGATGCTGACTTACTGCGCCAGCAACTGCCTGAGCTACGCGCAGCGTCGCGTCGACTCAATTAGCTTCTCTGTACGCTCAGCCTGCTGGCCGGCCCCTACGGCGTGCAACAAAAGGTTCCCACAATGCCGTCTGCGATTCAATCGCGTAGCAGCGTGCTTATGTGCGAGATTCAATCGCTTCCCAGCGCTCAAGTGCCTGTAGCAAAAGCGTATCGATCTCGGCGTAGCGCTGATTCAGTTGCTGCGCCTCAGCAGGTGATTGCCGATACAGTGATGGGTCTGCTAACCGCGCCGAGATACTGGTCTGCTCAGCCTCGAGGTCGGCAATCAGCTGAGGGAGCTGCTCCAGTTCACGTTGCTCCTTGAAAGAAAGCTTCTTCGGCTTAGCGGTCGCTGGCGAAGCAGTCGCGGACGCATTAGCCGAGGATGACACCGCTGGCGAACTCGCTGCCGGCTTGTGCAACGACTTCTTGCTCTCGACAGGCGCGACCGGCGCCCGTACACGCTCCCAATCACTGTAGCCACCGATATATTCTCGCCACTGACCATCGCCTTCTGCGACAAACACCTGGGTCACCACGTTATCGAGAAACACCCGATCATGGCTGACCAAGAACACGGTGCCAGCGTAATCCTCCAGCAACTGCTCGAGCAACTCCAATGTATCGATGTCCAGGTCGTTGGTTGGCTCATCAAGTACCAGCACATTCGCTGGCTTCGCAAAAAGCCTTGCCAGCAGAAGGCGATTACGCTCACCGCCCGATAAGGATTTGACTGGTGAGCGAGCCCGCTCGGGTGCGAACAGAAAATCACCAAGATAGGTCATCACATGCTTGCGGTCACCATTGATCTCGACCCAATCACTGCCTGGCGATATAGTTTCGGCCAGCGAAGCGTCTTCGTTCAACTGCTCGCGCATCTGATCAAAGTAAGCGATCTGCAGGCGGCTACCCTGGCGTATCGTTCCCGCATCGGGCTGCTGCTCTCCTAAAATTAATCGAAGCAGCGTTGTCTTACCAGCGCCATTCACACCGATCAAGCCGACCTTGTCACCACGCAGAATCGTCGCAGTGAAATCATTCACGATGACACGATCATCATAGGCTTTACGCACATCGATCAACTCGGCTACCAGCTTGCCGGACTGTTCACCCGCAGATAGCGACAGCTTGACCTGCCCTTGCTGTTCTCGTCGACGAGAGCGCTCTAGGCGTAGAGACTCCAAGCGACGAACTCGTCCCTCATTACGGGTGCGACGGGCCTCGACGCCCTTGCGTATCCACACTTCTTCTTGGGCCAGAAATTTGTCGAACTTCGCATGCTCGATATCTTCAACCGCGAGCTGGTCTGCTTTACGGCGCTGGTAGGCACTAAAGTTGCCGTCATAGGATTGCAAGCGCCCACGATCAAGTTCGACAATTCGTGTCGCGACCTTATCCAGAAAACTACGATCATGGGTAATGAATAACAGGCTGCCACGAAATTCACGCAGCAACTCCTCGAGCCACTGTATCGATGAAAAATCTAGATGGTTGGTCGGCTCATCAAGTAACAGCACATCCGGCGCCGCGACTAATGCACGCGCTAGCGCCACACGCTTTTTCATGCCACCGGATAGCGTCGCAATCTGGCGCTGGCCGTCAAGTTGCAGACGCTGCAAGGTTGTCTCAATTCGGTTATTCAGATTCCATCCATCAGCCACATCCAATTCGGCTTGCAACGTGTGCAGTCGATCCATCAATGCCGCATCGTCGGCACCGCCTAACTGTGCTGTGAGTTGATGGTAAGTAGTGAGTGACTCTCTGATGTGGGCAATGCCGCTTGCAACAGCATCAAATATCAGACTGTCGCCATCAAACTGAGGCTCTTGTTCAACATAGGTGACCCGCAGTCCTTGCTGAAGTACCAGCAATCCATCATCAAGCTTTGCTTGGCTCGCAATCACTCGCAGCAGAGACGACTTGCCGGTACCGTTACGTCCGATCAGACCAATACGCTCACCCGCCTCGAGCGAGAACTCGGCGTGATCAAGGAGCGCAACATGGCCGAAGGCCAGCTGAGCATTGCTTAAAGAAATAACTGCCATAGACAAGCTTTGCGCCGAATAACAGCGACGATCAACGAGGAAAATAGTGCATTGTACTGGCACCGAGCATGTGGATCATGGCCCGATCGGGCTGATTGACCACAGGCCCTCAGTTATAATCCGACACCAGACGCTCATACCCAGCGTTGACTCAAGCCTTTCATGTTGCGCTGATGTCCTCGCCGTAGTTCAATGGATAGAACGAGTGCCTCCTAAGCGCTAGATACAGGTTCGATTCCTGTCGGCGGGACCATCGATGAGCGACGATACCAACATCATCTCAAGACGAGGCGCCGCATGAGTGCTCTGCTTCACGCAGCCACCATCTTCTCCAGCGCATTTCTGCTATTTCTGGTCCAACCAATTGTCTCGAAACATATCCTGCCGTGGTTTGGCGGATCGGCGGCGGTATGGGCAACCTGCCTGGTCTTTTTTCAGAGCGCGCTGCTACTCGGCTACGCTTACGCAGACCGTATCACGCGCTGGTTACCACCGCGCCGACAGTCATGGCCCCATGCAGCGCTGCTTCTAATTAGCTTGTTGATGTTGCCCGTGCTGGCCGACCCCAGCTGGCGACCTGTCGGGAATGAAGATCCAAGTCTGTATATTTTGTTGCTGCTCAGCGCCACCGTTGGTCTGCCTTACCTGATGCTATCCACGACCGGCCCACTGATTCAAGCATGGGCAGCCCATGCGGGCCACGGCACCAAGGTTTATCGCTTGTTCTCCTTGTCGAACCTGGCGTCACTACTCGCGCTACTGTGTTACCCATTCTTGATCGAGCCCTGGCTATCACTGCAAGCACAGTCGACGGCATGGTCTCTGATCTACGTCTGTTTTGTGGGTCTTTGTATCGCCTCTGGTATCGCCTTGACACGCCATAGTGAGCAAACAGTCACCCAACAAAATGAAGTGGCGCAGGAGCAGCCACCCACGCTGAGACGTCAGCTGCTATGGCTTTCGCTAGCGGCAATGAGTGCTTGGTTACTGCTCGGCGTCACTAATCACATCACACAAAACATTGCAGCCATTCCGTTCCTTTGGATCTTGCCGCTGACGCTCTATTTGCTGAGCTTTGTGCTGTGTTTCGAAAGCGAACGCTGGTATCGTCGTAATAGATGGCTAGTCCCCTTTGTTGTGCTGCTGGCGACAGCTGCCTACGGGCTGCAAGAGAACAAGCTCGGTCTGAATATTGTGTGGGCCATCCCGCTGTATTGCGGCACGCTGTTCGTCGCCACCATGTTCTTGCATGGCGAGTTAGCTGCACTTCGTCCAGGAACACGACACCTGACACGTTTCTATCTGGCCCTGTCGCTAGGTGGCGCCGTTGGTGGTGCGTTGGTCGGTCTGTTAGCGCCAAGGGTACTGCCTGCCTACTATGAACTCGGGATTGGCTTCGTGCTGACCGCCTTGTTAGCAGCCCTAGTCATGCGCGATAAAAAAATTACCGTCGCAACTGGCATTCTGTTGGCGTTGTTTTGCAGCATGATGTTGTGGCGGCAGATTCACGCCGACCTGAACTCGGCGCACCGACGGACGCGAAATTTTTACGGCCGACTGCTCGTCCGTGACATACCCACATCGACGCCGGGCATCACTGTGCGCCGGCTGCTACACGGGGCGATTCTGCACGGTGAAGAGTACCTCTCTGGCCCAAACCGTAACAAGCCAACCACTTACTATGGGATCAGCTCGGGCATCGGTCGATTACTTGCCGTACCCGATAACATTGGCCATCGCGTCGTTGGCGTAGTAGGCCTCGGCACCGGCACCCTTGCGGCTTACGGTGAACAAGGTGATCGCTTCAGGTTTTACGATATTGATCCGTCAGTGATTCACATCGCACGAACAGAATTTGGCTACCTACGCAACAGCCACGCAGTAATCGAGACGGTGCTTGGGGACGCCAGACTCAATCTCGAACGCGAAGCACCCAACGGGTTTGATGTACTGGTGATTGATGCGTTCTCAGGCGATTCTATACCGGTGCATCTCATTACGCGCGAGGGACTAGCGCCCTACCGTCAGCATATGAAACCCGATGGCGTAATCGCATTCCATGTGTCCAATCGGTATCTTTCGCTGCCACCCGTGGTCGAAAAGCTGGCAGAAGATGCGGGAATGCACGCCATGCTTATCTCTGATAATCAACCCACTGCGCCACTCCTGACTACAGACTGGGTATTGGTTGCTGCCACACGAGAAGCCATGATGAAGCCTTCATTGCTGCGCGTCGCCAAGAAGCCGCCCATCATTGAGGGTTTGCAGCCATGGACAGATGACAGCAATAACCTGTTCAAAGTGCTGAAATAAAATTTCGACTCAAGCGATAATTGCCTGAGCAGCGGCGTCCTTAGTTAAGCTTGCGAGGTTTCCCGAAGCTGCCTTCTTTAGGAAACAAAAACGTCGTCTTACTCGGCCCCATGCCTACAATTTGAACCATCGCGCCCTCTTCACCGGCCGATCCATCGTAGTGCACAGCGCCCGCCTTGTGAAACATGTAGGTACCTGTTTTTAATGGTTTGGTCGCTTTCGGGTCCCAGCTATCGTCAGTGCCTGCATTCCAAGTGCCTTGCACCACAATCACATGTCGGTCTTCGCCATGAAAATGCGGCGAGCTCATGACACCCGGTGGGAAGTAGGCGCGAATCACATACAAACCCGGTTTACTTGGGTCACCGAACACTACAGCGAGCTTCGCACCCGCGTCAGCGTCCTGCCATACAAGCTTCTCGGTTGGCATGATCAAGAAATCCGCCTCACTCGGTGCTGAATAAGTCGGCGCCACCGCCAATACTGAGGCCAGCGATAACGCAGCCAATGGCAAAAATACTTTCCCCCGCATGAACTACCCCCATTGAATATTTTGTTTGAAAATTTATATGATGAGTCAATTCAACGATAGCACGGCGCCCTTCTCCGGAATAATGAAAAAACTTCGTCTCCCACAGGCATAATGACGCTAAATCGCTTATCTATTAATAATCAAAGGAGATTCCCATGAAGCTGGTGCGCTACGGTCGACTCGGTCATGAAAAACCAGGACTGATTGATGCAGACGGCAAGCTGAGAGATCTGTCGTCCATCATTGACGATATCGAACCTGCGCAGTTATCCGACAAATCACTCGCCAAGCTTGGTCGCATCAAACCCGCAAGCCTGCCTGCGGTACGCGGCAAGCCACGCTTTGGTGCGCCGGTCTCAGGCATTGGCAAGATTGTCGCGATTGGTCTCAATTACGCCGATCACGCGGCCGAAGCCGGGTTACGCGTACCGACTGAGCCAATTATCTTCATGAAGGCTATTACCTGCCTGAATGGTCCCAATGATGATGTGATGCTGCCGAAAGAAGTCACCAAAGCTGACTGGGAAGTCGAGCTGGGCGTGGTGATTGGAACGAAAGCGCAATATGTGAGTGAGCGGCAGGCACTGTCGCATGTCGCTGGCTATTGCATCGTAAACGATGTGTCCGAGCGTGCTTTCCAAACAGAGCGTGGCGGCACCTGGGATAAAGGCAAGGGCTGCGATACCTTTGGCCCGGTCGGCCCATGGTTGGTTACGCGCGATGAGATCACCAACCCACAGCGACTAAATCTATGGCTGGACCTGAACGGCGAGCGCTGCCAGACCGGCAACACACGAACCATGATTTTTTCCGTAGCGAAGATCGTCAGCTATGTCAGCCGCTTCATGACCCTTATGCCCGGGGATGTGATTGCTACCGGCACACCGCCCGGTGTTGGTATGGGAATGAAACCGCCCCGCTTCCTGGTCCCGGGTGACGAGATGCGCCTGGGCATTGATGGTCTGGGTGAACAACATCAGCGTGTCGTCGCCTACCGCAAGGCGCGATAATCACCGTTGGCTTGGCGCATCACTCGGCATCGGGTTGATGCGCCGGCGACGCATCTACAAAGGCTGCTAGCTTCATGCATGCCTCATTAATCCGCAGGATGGTGGGCATCGCCGAGAGATTGCAGTTCATTCGTTGACCATTCGCCACCTGCGGTATCAGCAGACAATCCGCCAAACCTGGTGCATCGCCAAAGCAGAACTGACCAACTCGGGTGTCATGCGCCAGTACGCGCTCGACACTAGCGAGCCCCTGCTCGACCCAGTGGCGATACCAGCGGTTCTTGGCTTCTTCCGACACGCCCATCTCATTCTGCAAATAGCGCAGTACCCGCAAGTTGTCGATTGGATGAATATCGCAGGCAATCGACAGCGCGATACTGCGCACCCATGCCCTATCAATGGGATCAGTCGGTAGTAATGCAGGCAATGGGTAGGCTTCCTCGAGATACTCAATGATGGCAAGTGACTGAGTCAGCACATCGCCGTCGGCCAGTTGGAGTGAAGGCACCAGCGCATCCGGGTTCAATTTTCGGTAGTCCGCATTGAATTGCTCACCACCCCCTCTCAGCAAGTGCACCGGCGTCAGTTCATACGGCAGACCCTTGAGATTCAGCGCAATGCGCACCCGGTAGGAAGCCGAGCTTCGAAAGTAGCTATATAGGTTCATTGGTAGGAAACGGCAAAATTGAACGTCGTCATTATGCCAGCCAGGGTTTTATTACCTGCCGGGAATTCGAGCACACATCATGATCGAGCAGATCACCCATGGAACACTGCCGATCCGCTTGGTCACCAAACGCATCTCGACTATTCAGGAGATGCAGTATGCGTCCAAATAATGCCGGCAAATTCCTCACCGCCACGCAACAAGCTGCATGGAATAGCGGTGATCGCAACAAAATACAAGCCGCCGATGATGCAGCCCTCGCCCAAGCCGTATTGGCAAGCCTGTCCGAAGTAGAAACGGCACAACAGCAGGACAACATCACGACCGAGGATGACCTGATTCAGGCGGCGATTGCAGAAAGCTTGAAGCCCTCTGAAAAAGGTGCATCACCGGTCGATCCACAGCAAAACGCAGCGACCTATCTTGATCTTCAAGCCCAGAAAACCACGTCACTGCGAAGCTGGTTTACGCAGAGCGGCTTCGATATTGTCCGAAACTCGGGCGGCGGCTCAAACAACTGCCTGCTAATCTCACTGCTGCAACATGTGACTGGGGATTACAGCAGCGAGCATCTGGTAGAAGTTAGCCACTATCGGAGGGAGTTAATGCGGTGGGACAAAACCATCGAGGAAAATGACCCGTTGCCCTCCTCTGGCAAGCACATTGAGGATTTAATCGAGCTGATTCTCAAGGAGAAAAAATGTACTCGCAGGTTCGCGATTGCCGGGCCCGGCCTTGGCTCGGAACCGAGCTGGCATTTTTACGGAAAGGGGAAAGAGTACGCGATCATCTTCGATCAGTCGGGCCATTATGAAGCGGTTATTCCTCGACGAACCAAATCGTCCTAATGTCTCATGACCGCTTCATTGACTGATGATCAATTTGGCTGAGGACAGTCCCGGTAGTTGAGTAGCGAAGCAAGAACGCACATTCAATCGTCTTGCCAGATAGTATTTAGCCACCGAGGTAAGCTTCTACGACCCGCGGATCTTGCAGCAAATGAGTGGCCGTATCATGCAACACGATGCGGCCACTTTCCATGACATAGCCCCGTGTTGCGATCGACAATGCCTGCCTGACATTCTGTTCAACCAATAGAATGGTGACGCCTTGCTGTGCAACTGCCCGCACGACCTCGAAGATTCGCTCCACCATGATGGGGGCCAAGCCCATCGATGGTTCATCCATCAGCAAAAGCTTTGGGCGACTCATGAGTGCACGCGCCATCGCTAGCATCTGCTGCTCACCACCCGACAAAGTGCCCGCTAATTGCGACTGTCTCTCCTTGAGACGCGGGAAGGTTTCGAACCAGCGCTCGATATCTACCGCGACATCAGCCAGATCATGGCGTGCATACGCGCCCATCAATAAGTTTTCACGAATGGTCATGCGGGTGAAAACACCCCGTCCTTCGGGCACCATCGCCAGTCCAAGTTGAGGGAGACGATGTGGCGCGAGGCTATCGATCGCACTACCTGCGAAGTGCACCGAACCGCTACAACGCGATGCTGATAGCGTGCGGGTGATCGCCTTTAGCGTGGTTGTCTTGCCCGCACCATTGGCACCAATCAGCGT
>CAZLJL010000010.1:0-16894 GCA_964559785.1 uncultured Bifidobacterium sp. | reverse complement strand
GGGCACAAGCAGAACCCGAGGCGCTGCGCTGGGCGCTGCAACGTGGTTCGCGTTCCGGCCGGGTGGCGTGGCAGTTTGCGCGCGACTGGGCGGGTAAGCACGCGGTCTGATGTGCGGTCGACAGGCCTGCGTGATGCCCCACAATCATCGGCAAACTTACCTACTACACCTTAATCATTTTCCATGAGCGATGCAGCGCCACCCATCGATGTTGCGGTGGGCATTCTGATGAAACCGAACGGCGATGTGCTCCTCGGCTCTCGTCCCGAAGGTAAACCGTATGCCGGTTATTGGGAATTCCCGGGCGGTAAAGTCGAAGCCGGTGAGGCAATACTTGACGCTTTGAAACGCGAATTCGCTGAGGAGATTGGTGTTCGGATTATCTCCGCCGACCCATGGTGTGGCGTCGAACATGTTTACCCACACGCCCATGTGCGCCTGCATTTCTTCATTAGCCGTGAATGGCAGGGCGAGCCGCGTGCGCTGGAGGGACAACAGCTCGCATGGCAAGGGCACATGCAGCTTGAGCCGATTCTGCCGGCGACCATTCCTTTGTTGGTGTGGTTGGATCAGCTGCGGTTTTCGGAAGGCAGTGCCGAGCGCTAAAGCAGTTTAGTGGGCGGGGCCGTCAGGTTCTTGTTCTTCTTCGGGTGAGGCACCCGGGATTTTGTATTTCTCTTCGGCCCATGCCCCGAGATCAATTTGCTTGCAGCGCGCAGAGCAGAAAGGGCGATAGGCGTTCTCGGCACGCCACTCGACCTTGGTGCTGCAAGTAGGGCAATCAACGACAGCGACCATCAGTCAAGGGCCATCAGAAATTACAGAGTGTCAGATCAAACGGCACATCGCCCTCGAAAGGTTTTGGCTTCATATCGCCGCCCTGCGTGGTGAAGCGTATCCACAAGACATATTTATTCGCTGAGATCTCGGGAATCGCACCGAGTTTTTCATCGATATGAACTCGCAGCATCTGATACGTGCGACCTTGCAGCATCTGTTGAAAGCTGCCGGACATCGCCATGATCTGTGTGGCGCGCCCTGATTCACGCAGTAGGCGCAACACGATATTGATCGCAGAGAAGAGCGGCTCGAGCGGACCGAACCAGCCCATGATGTCACTGCGACGCTGCTCGGCAGGCTGTGATTGCCACGCGTGGTAAGACGGAAGATCAAACTCGCAAGCGCCACCGGGAATAATGGTGCGGCCGCGAATACTCATCAGCCATTCATTTTCGCGAATATGCTGCCCGGTTCTGCCTTGCAGCCCGAGCAATGCAGCGCTGGTTTTTTCGATATCGGACAGAATGGCATCGAGTCGAGAGGCCTCGACATTCGGATTAGCCTTAAAGCCGAGCAAGGCCTGCTTTTGACGTTCGAGTTCTTGCAGTAAATCGGATTTCAGATCGGCGCGCCCGGAAACCTCTAGCATTTCGTAAATCGTCGCGAGCGCGACATGATGCTGTAGCGGGTGGTCGTGCTGAATGAAGAAACTGAACTTCTCGTACAGATCCTCAAGTCGAAGAAGCGTGCGAATACGCTCGTTGAAAGGGTATTCGTAGACGGTCAAGGAATTTCCCCGAGGATTAACCAGAAAATTTTCACAGATTCTGACTGAAGCAGCGGGAAATTACAAACCTCCTGCACGTTTTTTTGCTGCCAGCGCCAGATATTCCCGGTGCAGCCGCTCGACGGCGGCGGCGATCGCCTCACGCGGGCCATCATTGACAATCACGTCATCCGCCACCGCTAGCCTTTCGCTGCGCTGCACCTGAGTCGCCATGATGGCTTCGACTTGTGCAACTGAAAACTGATTCCGTGCCTGTACCCGTGCAATTTGCATAGCCTCCGGGCAGTCAACCACCAGTACGCGGTCAACCCGGTCGACCCAACGTCCTGATTCGACAAGCAAAGGCACCACGAACACCAGGTAAGCACCCTCACTTCGCTGCGCTGCTGCCTCGGTTTCTTGTGCGATCAGGGGGTGCAGGATTTTTTCAAGTTGCTGCCGCGCTGCACCATCGGTGAACACACGCTCTCGCATGCGTGCCCGGTCGAGCGCACCCTCAGTTGTTAAAAATGCATCACCAAAGCTCTGCCGGATTAATGGCATCGCTAAGCCGCCCGCCGCAGTGAGTTGATGTGCGATCTGATCGGTATCGATCACAGCGGCACCCTGCGCGGCAAATAAATCTGCCACCAGTGACTTGCCGCTGCCGATACCGCCCGTCAGCCCGACTGACAACATGTCGATGGTCATGAATGGCTCGCGTTGATCCAAAGCTCCATGATGTCCTGACCATAAAGCAGCGCCACTAATCCTGCTAGCGCAAGGAAGGGACCAAACGGGATCGGCTTATCGCGCTGATGGCCGCGCAGCAGAATCAGCATGAGTCCCACCAACGCGCCGACTGCAGAAGAGAGCAGCACGATCAACGGCAACATGGTCCAGCCTAGCCAGGCACCGAGTGCGGCGAGTAATTTGAAGTCGCCATAGCCCATGCCTTCCTTACCGGTGGCCAGTCGATAGCCCCAATACACCAGCCACAGCAGCAGATAACCCGCAGCCGCACCGATCACTGCATCCGGTAGTGGCGTGAAGATGCCGGATAGGTTGAATAACAAGCCAACCCATAGCAGCGGCAGGGTGAGATCATCCGGCAGGAATTGGGTGTCAAGATCTATAAACGCTAGTGCGAGCATGGTCCAGACCAGCAGCAAGGCGCCTAATCCATTCACGTCGCTGCCCAGACGCCAGATCACCAAGCCCGACAGCAGTGCCGCCAACAGCTCGACCAAGGGATAGCGCGGCGAGATGGGGGCGCGGCAGTAGCGGCAACGGCCGCGCAGCCAGGCCCAACTAAACAGTGGAATATTCTCGACAGCGGTGAGTGTGTGGCCACAGGCCGGGCAGGCCGAGCGCGGGAACAGCAAGTTGTAATGACCGCTGTGGGGTTCCGGCTCGTCGCGCTCGATCGCGATGAAGTTATCAGTCTCGCGTTGGAGCATCACCGGTATGCGATGAATAACGACATTCAAAAAACTGCCCACCACCAAGCCGATCAGCATCCAGCTGATCGTGGTGATTGCAATACCTGGTGGCGCATCAATCAGCGCTGCGAGCAGCGTCTGCATCAGACTACCGAACCCAGTTTGAAAATCGGCAGATACATGGCGATGACTAATCCTCCAATCAAGCCGCCGAGAAACACCATGATGATGGGCTCCATGAGCGACGATAGCGAAGCCACGGCAGCGTCGACTTCCTCTTCATAGAACTCCGCGACTTTACGCAGCATTTCATCCAGCGAACCGGATTCTTCACCGATCGCTGCCATTTGCGTTGCCATTGCAGGAAATACCTGCACCTGCTGCATTGCCATAGCGAGCGAGGTGCCGCTGGCCACTGATAATGCAATCTTCTGCGTCGCCTCATGGTACACCGCATTACCTGACGCGCCGCCGACTGAATCGAGCGATTCTACCAACGGCATACCCGCGGCAAACATGGTGGCTAGTGTGCGGGTCCAGCGGGCCACCACCGCTTTCATGATCACCGGTCCAAATACGGGTAGCCGCAACAGTAGTCGGTCGGTAGCCGCCTGCATCGAGGGTGAATTTTTCCAGCTACGGACAAACAGAAACGTGCCGACAGCAGTACCACCAAACACGACTGGCCAGTAGCTGACAAATTGATCCGACAGCCAGATCACGAATAAAGTCGGCAAGGGTAACTCTGCGCCAAAGCTCTCGAACACGCTCTTGAAGGACGGTACCACCCAGATCATGATCACCGCAGTCACAATGACTGCGACGGCCAACACTGCCGCTGGATAGAACATAGCCGACTTGATCTTGCCCTTCAGTGCGAGCGTTTTTTCTTTATAGGTGGCGAGTCGCGCCAGCAAGTCTTCCAAAATACCCGCTTGCTCCCCCGCGTTGACTAAATTGCAGAATAGCTTGTCGAAATATTGCGGGTAGCGTTTGAAGGCTTGCGACAAACTGGTACCTGTCTCGACATCGGCACGGATGTCCAGCAGCAAGCGGGTCACTGCAGGGTTGGCATGCCCCCGGGCCACGATATCGAAGGACTGCAACAGCGGTACACCAGCTTTCATCATGGTAGCGAGCTGTCGCGTGAATACACACAAATCTTTCTCGCTGATCTTGCGGCTGCGCGGCAGCTGTTTTTTCTTGAGGTTGATGACATGAATACCTTGCCGACGTAGCTGCAGCTTGGCAGCAGGCGCACTATCAGCGCGTATCTCTCCGTTGGTGGTGCGCTGTAGTCGGTCGAGGCCTTGCCAAGCATAGGTTTGCTCAGTCGGCCGTGATTTCTTGGTAGGTGCGCTGGCAGGCTCAGACATTGGTGCACCCTAAAATCTCATCCAAACTGGTCAAACCCTGCTTTACTTTCATCAGCCCTGCCTCCCGTAAGCTTCTGACGCCCTCCCGTTTTGCCTGGGCTTCGATCTCCAGCGCAGTTCCCTGCGCAAGGATGATGGTCTCGATAGTCTCCGAGATCGGCATCACCTGATACACGCCCACTCGCCCCTTGTAGCCGCTGCCGTTGCAGCGCTCACAGCCAACGGCTCGGTAGGGTGTCCAGTCACTCAGTTCGATCTCGGAAAAGCCGGCGGCTATAAATGCATCCACCGTAATGGCTTCGGGCTGCTTGCAACTGCATAGCCTTCGTGCCAGACGCTGCGCGGTAATCAGGCTGACTGCCGACGCAATATTGAAAGGCGCCACGCCCATGTTGAGTAGCCGGGTCAGCGTCGAGGGTGCGTCATTGGTGTGCAGGGTTGAGAACACCATGTGGCCGGTTTGTGCTGCCTTGATGGCGATATCGGCAGTCTCGAGATCGCGGATCTCACCGACCATCACAATGTCCGGGTCTTGCCGCAGGAATGCTCGTAGCGCTACCGGGAAAGTCAGGCCAGCCCGCTCATTGATATTGACTTGATTAATGCCCGGCAGATTAATTTCAGCCGGGTCTTCGGCGGTTGCGATATTGATGCCCGGCTTGTTCAGAATATTCAGGCAGGTATAGAGAGAAACGGTTTTTCCCGAGCCAGTAGGGCCCGTCACCAACACCATGCCGTAGGGACGATGGATTGCATCAAGCAGGAGCGCTTTTTGATCGGGTTCGTAGCCTAATGCATCGATACCAAGTTGCGCCTGACTGCCGTCGAGAATACGCATGACGATTTTTTCACCGAACAGCGTCGGTAGTGTCGATACCCGAAAATCAATGCTGCGCGTGCCAGACACAGAGAGCTTCATACGACCATCTTGAGGCACGCGTTTTTCGGAGATATCCAGCCGCGAGATGACCTTGATGCGCGAGGCGAGTTTCTCTTTGATGGCCAGTGGCGGCTGCGCAATCTCTCGCAACACTCCATCAATACGGAAGCGGATGCGATAAAACTTTTCGAACGGCTCGAAGTGAAGATCCGAAGCCCCCAGATTAATGGCATCGGTCAGAATTTTTTGCAGAAATCGAACGACGGGTGCATCATCAATCTCACTCGCGGGCGTGTCTGAAGGATGGTTTTCGTCGACCAACGCCACGTTATCGAGATCATCACCGATCAATTCCGACAGATTTTGTGACGCACTCTGAGAGAGCTTCGCGATCAACTCGCTTAACTGCGGCAATGACACCACTACCGGCTCAACCGATAAGCCAGTCCGGAACTTCACTTGATCAAGCGCCTGCGTCTGGGTCGGGTCTGCCAGCGCGACGGAAATTTTATTGGCGCGATTGGCGAGAACGACCACGCGCTGCGATTGCATCAGACGGTCATCGATAATGTTTTTCGGTAGTGCCTGGATATCGAGCGCATCGAGATCAAGTAAAGGACACCCAAAGTGCGTAGCGCAAAACATCGCAAGCGCTTTGGCATCCATCTCGCCGCTACGAATCAGATGATCGATGAAGGGGGTTCGTTCGTTACTCGCGTCACGTTGAAGCGTATCGATCTGCTGCTGACTCAGTTTGCCCGCTTGCAGCAGCGCGCGTGGCAGACCGGAAGGACTAGAGGGTGAGGCGGGAGTCGGGCGCATGAGTCGTCAGCGAACAAGTCGCGCGAATGATGCGGTAATTTGGTACTGACAGAGAAATTCTGGTAGCGGGCTTAGATTTTTCTTGTTGCGTTAGCCGTCATCTAATCAGGTTTGTGACGTTATTAAGCAACAAATTCGTCTCAGAAAGTATCAGAGCGGCATGAAGGATAGTTGTGAGTCTCTAGGGTAGTGGTTAGGAATCCTCATGAATTTGACAAGTTTGCTATTGGAGCGTCTTGGAATTTATCCCGGTTTATAAAGCTTCACCATTTTTATGACTTGCTCTTGTACTTGAACGATCTCGATCACGCAGTCGGAAATCTTCAAGCAGACCGAAGCCTCGGGTATCTCTCGAAGTAACTCGAGCAAAAGGCCATTCAGCGTTTTTGGTCCATCTATTGGAAGATTCAGGTCGAGGCGCTTATTGATATCACGCAGCGAGATCGAGCCTTCCAGCAGACATTCCCCTTTTTTGTCCCAATCGAATTGGTCGGCTCTTGTGGCTCCCGGCGTTGAGGTGGTGAATTCACCGACCATCTCTTCAATAATGTCGTCTAAAGTCACCAGACCTTGCACCTCGCCATATTCGTCGACGATGACCGCCAGACGTTCCTGATTCTCTTGAAAATACTGCAGCTGCGTAAACAGATCAGTCTCTGGTGGAATGAAATAAGGTGGCGTGAGTAGTTCACGGAAATGCTCGACCGTCAGCTCGTCGACTTGATTAAGTAATGCCATCGCCTTGCGCACGTGGAGAATGCCGACGATTTTATTTATTTCGCCGTCATGAACCAGCAGCTTGTTGTGATAGCAGGTTGTGAGTTGGTGCTTTACCTCATCGACAGCAACCGACAGATTAAGTGACTCGACTTGTGAACGCGGTGTCATCACATCTTCAACAGTGACCCGCTCAAGATCAAACAAGTTGAGCAAGATGCTTCGATGTTTCACTGGGATGAAATTACCGCTGTCCAAAACCATCGAGCGTAACTCATCCGGTGAAAGCCTCACGTCACGTACATCCGACCCAGTACGAATTCGAAGAAGCGACAGTAAGCCGCGTACGAACAGGTTCACAAACCAGATCGCAGGTTTGCCAATAAATATCAGCGGCTTGATCAGGAAAGACGCTGGTAGTGCAATTCTTTCAGGGTAGGTGGCGCCGATCACTTTGGGTGTTATCTCGGCGAATACAATCAAGAAAAACGCGACGACTGCTGTCGCAATAGTGATGACCTCTTGGTTGTTGCCGAAGGCCGAGATCGCAATAGAGGTCACAAGTGCGGTAATCAGCGCATTGATCAGAGTGTTCCCGATAAGAATCAGTGAAAGCATCCGATCCGTATGATCCAGTAGCCACAGGGTCGTCTGCGCCATACGAGAGCCTCGACGCGCGAGGTGCTTGATGCGATGGCGGTTCAACGCCATCAGGGCTGTTTCTGAAATTGAAAAAAAAGCTGAGGAACAAATGAGCGCGATCAGTGCGACGAATTGTACCCACAGGGGGATGGCGTTCATGGCGGCGGGGTCAGCGATAACCAACAAAGATTATATAGATAGACGGGATTTCCTTTATGTCATTCGCTCGTGAGCTTTGCACTGAGCTAACCTCGATGGGGACTATGACAGCGTACCCGCGGTGACTTTCCACTTACATCCCAACCTGCTTACACCGTCTGCCGCTACGAATACGGTACCCGGCATCCCGGACTAAATTTTCTGGCGTGAACTCAACAACAAAAGATTTACATTGTGTCGTCTCAAAGCGGTAATGCCAGACATATCCCCGGCTACGTGAAAGTCCGTGCACAATCTTTGTTATGCCAATCGTATCGATGACCTGCTGTTCCGTCATGCCGGGCGTGATGCGGCTAAATTGGGATTCGGTGAGTACCTGGTCCCAGCCCAACACACGGTTGTTTTCGTCGATGCGTACAAAATAGGTGTGGCTGCCTGCAGGGCCTCTTGGGAAATGTAGCTCTTTATATCCCTGCTTCGAAACTTCGCGTTCAGGCTGGCCCATACGGGTTGTCAAGACATCGCGCGATGCGCCAACCAGGTCGCTGGACGGCGCGTAGCTGGCGCAACCCGTTAGTACAAGAGCCAACGCCAGAGTTAAGCAAAGTAGATATGACTTCATGGCATGTTCAGAAAGATAAAATTCGATAGATAAAAACTGGCGCAGTTCAGAGCAGAAAAACAGCGCGGTAATTGCTTGCCGCACATATGGCACTAATTGAGCAGGCCGTTCTATTGCCTGTGGATAGCGTAGCCGAATTAAGAGAAGTTTGTTCGGCGTTCTTTGAGATAGTGTCACCAAACACCATTGGGTGCCGCTACAAATGGCTTAGGCAGAGATTAGTTCTTGTTGGCGAAGCCGAGCGGCACTGGGTGAGTTAGGTTAATAGTGAGACGTTAAACTCAGCGATGATTGATCGGCTAATGAAGGGCGAGAGCGCTTGATATTGGTCGGGGTGAGAGGATTCGAACCTCCGGCCTCTACGTCCCGAACGTAGCGCTCTACCAGGCTAAGCTACACCCCGAATCAAGCTGTTAGCGCGGGAAAACGTCGCGTCAACCGACGCGTGGTCGCCAACAACGAAGGCGGGGAGTATATCAAACCAGTTGCGCCAGAGACAAACAGACCGCCATTCGTAGATGAGATCCTGAGCAGATTTTGGTCTCGCTCAGATGATTGTCGGCCGCGGGTAGACGATTGCTCGGCGGGTCAGCGGTCGCGCTCAACCGCAAAATCTGCCAGTGCAGAAAGCGCGTCTTTTCCAGGGCTGTCCGGGAAAGCCGAGATTGATGTTTTGGCGCGATCACGCGCCGCTTCCGCACATTGGCGGGTGTAGTCCAGTGCACCGGAGTGTGTGATCGCGGCCAGCACTTCATCAAAATGGGCCTCATCCCCGTTGGCGATACAGGCGCGCACTAGGTCGCGCTGCGGTGCACTGCCATGCTGGATCAAATAGATCAGCGGCAGAGTCGGCTTGCCTTCGCGCAGGTCGTCGCCGACGTTTTTGCCGATGGCATTTGCGTCGCCCGAGTAATCAAGCACATCATCAATCAGCTGGAACGCGGTGCCGAGTGAGCGGCCATACTCGGCGGCGGCGCTAATTTGGGTTTCCGGCGCGCCCGAGATCAGGCAACCAAGTTCTGCAGCGGCCTCGAACAGTTTGGCTGTCTTCGAGCGAATCACATTCAGGTACCGTTCCTCGGTGACATCCGGATCATGCATATTCATTAACTGCTGCACCTCGCCCTCGGCGATCACATTGGTGGCGTCGGCCAGAATCTGCATTACTCGCATGTTGTTCACCGAGACCATCATCTGGAAAGCACGCGAGTACAGAAAGTCGCCCACCAGCACCGAGGCGGCGTTACCGAACACGGCGTTAGCAGTTTTGCTACCCCGGCGTAGCGCAGACTCATCCACCACGTCATCGTGCAGCAGGGTGGCGGTGTGGATGAACTCGATAACCGCGGCCAGTTTGTACTGTTCCTCGCCCCGATAGGCCCAGGCATTGGCCATCAGCAGCACCAAGGCCGGGCGAATCCGCTTGCCACCGGCACTGATGATGTAGTCGGCAATCTGCCGTACCAGCGGAACCTCCGAGTGCAACTGGCCCCGCAAGGCGGAGTCCACCGCGCGCATATCGTCGGCGATCAGGGCAAGCGGGTTGCTAAGGGAGGAGTCTGCAGTTGACACGGGGGGACTTGGATAAGGGGAAACGGGCGACGATTATACGATGGCAACCCAAGTTTTGACCCTGGGGCTAAGTCCATGTATAATTTGAGGTTTTCCCGATTTGGCAAGCTTTTCCAGCCGCAGCGGGTTAGGCAGCATCTCGGCGTACTTCAGCGCCGAGCGTTTTCTGAAAATTCATCGACGAGGTTCCCATGTACGCGGTCATAAAAACCGGCGGCAAGCAGTATAAAGTTGCGGCTGGCGAAAAACTGAAAATAGAACAGATACCGGCAGACATCGGCTCCGAAATCACGTTGGATCAAGTGCTCGCAGTGGGCGCTGGCGAAACCATCAAGTTTGGTACGCCACTGGTTCAAGGTGCCAAGGTGCTGGCGACGGTAGTGGCGCATGGTCGCCACGACAAAGTGAAGATCTTCAAGATGCGCCGACGCAAGCACTACCAAAAGCGTCAGGGCCATCGGCAGAACTACACTGAAGTACAAATCGTCTCGGTTAACGGCTAAGCCAACCAGACTCACTACCGAATCAGGAGCATCAAATGGCACACAAGAAAGGCGGCGGCACTACGCGTAACGGTCGCGATTCCGAGTCGAAGCGACTTGGCGTGAAAGTCTATGGCGGTCAAAGCATCAACGCAGGCGGCATTATTGTTCGTCAACGCGGCACCAAGCTGCACGCGGGTGAGAACGTTGGTATCGGCAAGGACCACACGCTGTTTGCGCTGATCAACGGCACGGTTCAGTTCGTGACCAAAGGCCCGATGAAGCGTCACTTGGTGACGGTCGTTCCGGCCTGAGTCGCAGGCAGTTCCCCTCAAAAGGCTCTGCCATTTGCAGGGCCTTTTTAATTTCTACGGAATGCAGAACGGCACATCATGAAGTTCATTGACGAAGCCCGAATCGAAGTTGTCGCTGGTGACGGCGGCAACGGCGTGGCCTCGTTTTGCCGTGAAAAATTCCGTCCATTCGGTGGCCCGGATGGTGGCGATGGCGGCCGCGGAGGCAGCATTTATGCCATTGCAGACCGTAATATCAACACGCTGGTGGACTACCGCTATGCCAAGCTGCATCGCGCCAAGCATGGCGAGAATGGCCGCGGCGCGGATTGCTATGGCAAAGGTGCGGATGATATTTATTTGCGCATGCCGGTCGGTACTCTAGTGACCGATTTGAACGATGGCGCGATCATCGCCGACCTCACCGAACATGGACAGATAGCGCTGCTGGCCAAAGGCGGCGAAGGTGGTTGGGGCAATATCCATTTCAAGTCATCGACCAATCGCGCGCCACGCCAAAAAACTGACGGTAAAGAGGGCGAGCGGCGCGAGCTGCAACTCGAGCTGAAAGTGTTGGCTGACGTAGGTTTGCTCGGCATGCCTAATGCGGGGAAGTCGACCTTCATCGCTGCGGTATCAAACGCGCGCCCCAAAATTGCTGACTACCCATTCACGACCTTACATCCCAACCTCGGTGTCGTGCGAGTCAGTCATGAGAAAAGTTTTGTGATTGCGGATATCCCCGGTTTGATCGAAGGCGCTGCCGACGGTGCCGGGCTCGGGGTGCAGTTCTTGCGACATCTGCAGCGCACGGGCTTGTTGCTGCATATTGTAGATCTGGCGCCCTTTGATACGACTGTCGATCCGGTCAAAGAAGCCAAGGCCATTGTCAAGGAATTGAAGAAATACGACCAGACCCTGTTTGAAAAGCCGCGCTGGCTCGTGCTGAACAAGCTTGATATGGTGGCGGATGATGAGCGCGAGCAGCGCGTAAAAGATTTCGTCAAGCGCTTCGGTTGGAAGGGTCCCGTGTTTCGTATATCGGCACTGACACGCGAGGGTTGCGATGCGCTGGTGACGGATATCTATGACTATCTCGCGACTCAGCGCGAGCAAGAGCAGCGTGCACAGACCGGTATCGCGGAAGAGGCACTTGGTATCCACAGTATTGACGCCGACGATCCACGCTTTAAATTGCACGACTGAGTTTTCTTCATTACATCAGCAAGCTTCCTCATGTCTTCCGTGATCCAATCGGCACAGCGTGTCATTGTCAAAGTGGGCTCTTCGCTCGTGACGAATGAGGGCCGTGGATTGGACCATGCCGCGATTGCAAAATGGGCCGATCAAATTGCGCAGCTGAGGCAAATGGGTAAGCAGGTAGTACTCGTCAGTTCAGGCGCAATTGCCGAGGGCATGCAGCGCTTGGGGTTTGACAAGCGTCCGACCGGCATTCATGAGCTGCAGGCATGTGCAGCAGTTGGCCAAATGGGTTTGGCCCAGATTTATGAAACTAGTTTCCGCTCACATGGTCTGCGCACGGCGCAGGTACTGCTGACCCATGCGGATTTGGCAGATAGGGAGCGTTATCTCAACGCGCGTTCGACGCTGTTTACCTTGCTTGAACTGGGCGTGATCACGGTGATTAACGAGAACGATACCGTGGTGACTGATGAGATCAAGTTTGGTGACAATGACACGCTCGGGGCCTTGGTTGCTAACTTGATCGAGGCCGATGCGCTGATTATTTTGACTGATCAAAAGGGCTTGTATACCGCTGATCCGCGCAAGCAGCCCGATGCAAAATTCGTTAGCGAAGCCACGGCGGGTGACCCCAAGCTCGAGACTATGGCTGGAGGCGCTGGTACCGGTATTGGTAGTGGCGGCATGCTGACCAAGATCCTCGCCGCACGTCGCGCGGCAAGCTCGGGTGCCCATACCGTCATCGCTTGGGGGCGCGAAGAGCATGTCCTGGTACGCCTTGCACGAGGCGAAATGATCGGTACCCAACTCATCGCACCGACTGCGCGCCTGACAGCCCGCAAGCAGTGGATGGCTGATCATCTCAAGACCGCAGGTCAGTTGGTGCTTGACGTCGGTGCGGTACAAAAGATCGCACGTGAGGGCAAGTCCTTGCTGCCGATTGGTGTGGTTGGTGTCGCGGGAGAATTTGGGCGCGGCGATGTGGTGACTTGCGTTGATGGCGAGGGCCGCGCCGTTGCGCGCGGTATCTGCAATTACCCCAGCGCGGAAGTGCGCAGAATTCTGCGCAAGCCATCTTCAGAAATTTCAGCGATTCTTGGGTATGTGGATGAGGATGAGTTGATTCACCGAGACAATCTTGTTCTTCTCTGACGGCCACTTACACAGTTGCCGGATTCCTGCTATCGCGAAAATTACGCGTGTTGAATTGCGCTAGCTACTGCAGGATAGTTTCGGTGCAAGCGGGGATGTAGTGATTTTCGCGCTTTAGCGAAGTGGCTTCTTGCGGCGAATACGATCGATGATCGTTGATGTTTTTCCTGCCACTGATTCACCATCACAGAAAAACTCCTTGAACAGCGTCGCCTGATAGCTATTGGCACCCGCACTTGAGATTTGGCGCCACTCTGCATCAGGCAGAGTATTCCAGCTACCATCCGCACGACCTGTCGCAAACAGCTTGCGTTCTGCCGTCGTGCAGCGGATGCCCTCGTAACTGATATTTTTCGCCCCACTGGAACTGATGATCACGCTGCTATAGCGTACGATCTGATCGTCCCCAACGCTCACCGATTTCGCATCTACGGCAAATGTCATCGATGCGCTTGCGCCAACTGTGTAGCGCAGCAGATCTTCGGATTTTGGTGGCGCCGGTAGCACGAGCGCGCCTTCTTCTTTCGGTGGCGCTTTGTTCTCATCATCGCTGAGCAGACCGGCAGTGGCGTTGAAGGACCAACAGCAACTGAGTACCAGCGCGAGTCGGCGGAGGGCCATAGTTTTCATTGGCGGTTCGGCTCGGTCAGATTGATGGGCGGATCGATAGTCGGATCAACTATCGAGGAAGCACCCGGCCCGCGCGAAATGCGTCTGGGTGTTTGCGCCGGGCGCAGAAAACGCGACAATTCCTGCAAGGCCTTCAAGTACACATCCCGCTTGAACTCGATCACGACATCGAGCGGCACCCAGTACTCGTGCCAACGCCAAGCATCGAACTCGGGGTGTTCGGAGATGCGCAGATTGACGTCGGTGTCGCGGCCGATCATGCGAAGCAGGAACCAGATCTGCTTCTGTCCACGGTAATGGCCGCGTACTTCACGCTTGATAAAATGATCAGGCACGTCATACCGCAACCAGTCACGTGTACGACCGATGATCTTGACATGCTCGGCGCGCAGCCCGACTTCTTCTTCGAGCTCACGGTACATGGCCTGCTCCGGCGTCTCACCGTGCTTGATGCCGCCTTGCGGGAATTGCCACGAATGTTCACGCACCCGCTTACCCCACCAGACTTCGTTTTGGTGATTCAGCAGGATGATGCCGACGTTCGGGCGATAGCCTTCACGGTCCAGCATGTTCCACCTCGAATAGTTTGCGAGCGGCGCGTTGCGGTCGCGGCTGCGCTGAACAATTCCACATGGGGGAGGATGGACGGCGCTAGGGTGCTGCGATCCGCGCGGCGCAAACCCGCGAATACTTTAGAATTGCATCAGATTATAACCCTCTCTTTTTAAAAAAATTTTTCTCATGCGCGCCTCCCGATTTTTTATCTCTACCCTAAAAGAAGCGCCCGCCGATGCCGAGATCATCAGCCACCAGCTGATGCTGCGCGCTGGCATGATTCGGCGGCTAGGCTCAGGCATTTACAACTATTTGCCAATCGGCCTGCGCGTAATCCGCAAGGTGGAGCACATCGTGCGCGAAGAGATGGACCGTGCCGGCGCCATCGAGCTGCTGATGCCGCTGGTGCAACCCGCCGAGCTGTGGCAAGAGACTGGACGCTGGGAGAAGATGGGGCCCGAACTGCTGCGACTCAAAGATCGCCATGGGCGTGACTACGCCATGCAGCCGACCTCCGAAGAGGTTGTGACGGATATTGCCCGCAGTGAGATCAAGTCTTACCGCCAACTGCCTGTCAACTTTTATCACATCCAGACCAAGTTTCGTGATGAGCGTCGTCCACGTTTTGGCTTGATGCGTGGGCGCGAGTTCACCATGAAAGACGCTTACTCATTTGATCGCGATGTCGAAGGATTGCAGCGCTCTTACGCCTTAATGGTGGATGCCTACACCCGGATTTTTCAGCGCTTTGGCTTGACCTTCCGTGCGGTAGCAGCGGACAACGGCGCTATTGGTGGATCGGGTTCGCAGGAATTTCACGTGATCGCCGATACGGGCGAGGACGCGCTGGTTTACTGCCCCACGTCCGACTATGCCGCCAATATCGAAGCGGCCGAGGCGCTGCCACCGGCGAGTGCACGCGCAGCCCCAACGCAGCCGCTCACCAAAGCCGCTACCCCCGGCAAAGAGCGTTGCGAGGACGTGGCTGCCTTACTCAGCTTGCCGTTGACGCAGACGGTGAAATCAATTGTGCTGTCGGTTGAGCAGGAAGAGGGTCGGCGCGAGATCTGGTTACTGCTGCTGCGCGGTGATCATGAGCTGAACGAGGTGAAGGCCAGCAAGCTCCCCGGTATTGGTCCGTTCCGTTTTGCCAGTGAAGCAGAGATTGTTGAACACTTCGGTTGCAAGCCCGGTTATCTCGGTGCCATCGGCACGATCAAACCGGTGAAGGTCGTAGCCGACCGTAGCGTTGCCATCATGAGCGACTTTGTCTGCGGTGCGAATGAGGAAGGTTTTCACTACACCGGCGCCAACTGGGGCCGTGACTTGCCCGAGCCGTTGGTAGCGGATATCCGCAACGTGGTGGCTGGCGATCCCTCGCCTGATGGAAAAGGTGTACTCGAGATTCAAAGAGGGATCGAGGTCGGTCATGTGTTTCAACTCGGTACGCGCTACTCGCAAGACATGAAGGCGACTTACCTCGACGAAAAGGGACAGCCACAACTCATGCAGATGGGTTGCTACGGTATTGGCATTACGCGCATCCTGGGGGCTGCTATCGAGCAGAATTTTGATGACAAAGGCATCATCTGGCCAGCATCCATTGCACCCTTCGAAGTAGTACTTTGCCCGCTCGGTTATGACCGTAGCGAGACGGTGAAAGCCGCCGCCGATGAGCTGTATGCAGCTTTGCAGCAGGCGGGTGTCGACGTCATGCTCGACGACCGCGGCGAACGACCGGGCGTGATGTTTGCCGATTGGGAGCTGATCGGGGTGCCGCATCGGGTCGTGATTGGTGAGCGCGGTCTGAAAGATGGTCAGCTCGAGTATCAGGGCCGGCGCGATTCAGCCGCGACCAATGTGCCGCGTGCGCAAATGACCGAATTCTTGAAAGCGAAACTCGCCTGACCGCCATGCGCAGCGAGCGCTCGCCAACTGGTCTGGCCCGCTGGCTGCTTGGTGTGCTGTTGTTGAGTGCTTGCCTGAGTTCTCAGGCGGGCAATCAGAAAGAAGAGGCGCTGGCTGATTCAGTGCGCGTCGCATTATCGCGCGCCATCAGCGATCCGCGTCCGCCGCAGCTTGGATTCACCAATGATGCAGATCGAGATGCATGGCGCCAGTGGTCTGCCGTGATGTCAGTGCGACTACAGAGTCGGATGCCAGACGCCATGGTGCGTAGCGAGTTTTTGCAAACCGTTTGGTACGAGTCGCGTCGCGCCGGTTTGGAGCCAGGTCTGGTGTTGGGCTTGATTCAGGTCGAGTCCGGATTCCGAAAATACGCAATTTCCAGCGCCGGTGCCCGCGGCTATATGCAGGTGATGCCCTTCTGGACGCGTGTCATCGGCGATGGCCAGCCTGCGAAGCTATTCCACATGCAGACCAATCTGCGCTACGGTTGCTCGATACTGCGCATGTACCTGGATCTCGAGCGCGGCGATCTGTTCCTCGCACTTGGCCGCTACAATGGAAGTAGAGGTAAGCCAGAGTATCCGAATGCGGTTAGGGCCGCCTGGCGACGCTGGCAACACTAGGCGTGCTAAAAAGGTCGCTGGCCTTGTTGAGAGCCCTTGCAGGGCGCGCACTGGCCTGCAAGCCAGTACCGTTCCGCAGGCGGACTGCATACAGTCCGAATTCCCTTCTGCACCCTCGCCGCAGGTCGAACGTTTTGTAGGAGCACGTAATGAAGAAGCTGATGTTTGTTTTAGCGCTGGCAAGCGTGTCGCCAAATTTAATGGCGAATTCAGTGGCGACGACCCCCGCCGCCAATAAAGAGAATGCCGACTTTGTCGCCGGCACCAAGG
>CAZLJL010000009.1:0-17763 GCA_964559785.1 uncultured Bifidobacterium sp. | reverse complement strand
ATATCGGTGCGCTGGCGATGTCAGAACCAAACGCCGGCTCCGATGTGGTCGGCATGCGCCTGCGTGCCGACTTTAAACGCGACCACTGGGTACTCAACGGCAGCAAGATGTGGATCACCAACGGCCCGGATGCCGATGTCATGGTGGTGTACGCAAAAAATGACCTTGAGGCGGGTCCACGAGGGATCACCGCATTTCTGATCGAGAAAAACTTCAAAGGCTTTTCGGTCGCACAAAAACTGGACAAGCTCGGCATGCGTGGCTCACACACGGGTGAGCTGGTCTTTCAAGATTGCGAAGTCCCGGCCGAAAACGTGCTCGGCGGTCTGGGCCGCGGCGTGAATGTCTTGATGTCAGGCTTGGACTACGAGCGGGCGGTACTGTCCGGTGGGCCACTCGGCATAATGCAAGCGTGCATGGATGTGGTGGTGCCCTATGTGCATGACCGCAAGCAGTTCGGCCAGCCGATTGGCGAGTTTCAGCTTATGCAGGGCAAGCTGGCGGATATGTATTCAACGATGATGGCGTGCAAAGCCTATGTCTATGCGGTCGGTCAGGCGTGTGACCGAGCCAGCACGCCGGAGCAAGTGCGGGCCTTGCGTAAAGATGCGGCGGGGGCGATTTTGTATTCCGCCGAGAAGGCGACATGGATGGCGGGTGAAGCGATTCAAGCGCTCGGTGGTAACGGCTACATCAACGAATACCCGACCGGCCGCCTATGGCGTGACGCCAAGCTGTATGAAATTGGTGCCGGTACCAGTGAGATCCGGCGCATGCTGATTGGCCGTGAACTATTCGCCGAGACTGCCTGAAAGGATAACGCCGCTTATGCAACATTTCCCCAAGCTGCTGTCATCGCAGATTGCATTTGATATTGCGCGCGTCATTATCGATGGCTTTGACAAGCACTATCGCCTGTTCCGCGAAACCAGTCAGGCTGCGCGTCGCCACTTCGAACAATCGACCTGGAAAATAGCGCAAGCCGAGGCGCGTGAGCGAATCGCGTTTTATGACCGCCGTGTACAAGAGTGTGTGCAAACGCTGGAGGACGAGTACGCGCAAGAAGATCTGACCGATACAGTTTGGCGCGAGGTAAAGCTGCACTACATCGGCATGCTGACCGAGCATCGGCAACCGGAGCTGGCGGAGACTTTTTTCAACTCGGTATGTTGCAGTATTCTGCACCGCACCTATTTCAACAACGACTTCATCTTTGTCTGGCCAACCCTTTCAACAGAATACATCGAGCCGCGCGAGAGCGTCCCTGCCTATCGTGTCTACTACCCAGCCAAAGACGGTATGCGTAATGCACTCCGGCGGATGGTGACGAATTTTCAATTCGCCGGTGAGTTTGCGGATCTTGAGCACGACCTCGTGATGGTCGAGGCGCGATTGAATGCTTTGCCCGGTAATGAAAAGCAGGAAGCGAATTATCAGCTACAGGTATTGTCGTCACCCTTTTTGCGTAACAAGGGCGCCTACTTGGTAGGGAAGTTAGTCAATGGCAGCCAGAGCTACGGATTCGTAATTCCGGTGCTGCATAATCGGCGTGGTGCATTATTCATTGATGCCTTGCTGACCGATCCCAGTCAGATCACCTTGTTATTTTCTTTTACACGCGCCTACTTCATGGTCGATATGGAAGTGCCATCGGCCTATGTGAATTTCTTGCACAACATCATGCCGAGTAAGCCGCGCAGCGAGATTTACACGATTCTCGGTCTGCAGAAACAAGGCAAGGCTGCGTTCTATCGCGATTTTTTACATCACTTGGCGCACTCTTCCGATAACTTCGCTATCGCGCCGGGTATACGTGGTCTGGTGATGGTGGTGTTCGCGCTGCCTTCTTTCCCCTATGTATTCAAGGTGATCAAGGATCACTTCCCGGCGCCTAAAGAAACCACCCGTGAGCTCGTCAAGGAAAAATACCTACTGGTCAAATATCACGATCGGGTGGGGCGTATGGCCGATACACTGGAGTATTCGAAGGTCGCTTTCCCGCGTGCGCGCTTTCCCGACGAGTTACTCGATGAATTGAAGGCAGTGGCGCCATCGTTGATCGAAGAAGATAACGACCAGGTCATCGTGCGCCATCTCTATATTGAGCGTCGTATGACACCGCTGAATATTTGGCTGACCGAAGCGGAAGCCGCCGGTGATGACGCAAAAATGGAGCATGGTGTGCGCGAGTACGGTAATGCCATCAAGGATCTGGTGGCTGCGAACATCTTCCCTGGCGACATGCTGTACAAGAATTTTGGAGTTACCCGTCAAGGTCGCGTTGTGTTTTATGACTATGACGAGATCGAGTACATCACGGATTGCAACTTCCGTGATATCCCTGCGCCGCGCAACGAAGAAGACGAGATGGCGAGCGAGCCTTGGTATTCGGTTGCAAAGAATGATGTATTCCCTGAGCAGTTTAGTGTCTTCCTGCTCGGTAATCCCAAAGTACGCCATTACTTCATGAAGTATCACGCCGACTTGTTGAGCGCTGACTACTGGCGGCAAAAGAAAGCGCGCATCCTCGAGGGGCAGGTAGAGGATGTATTCCCTTACCCGCAAGAGATTCGATTCATTCATCAGCAGGGCGCGGGTGCGCCAGCCGCCAACGCGGCTTGATCACAGGAGAAAGCAATGCAGGATCCGATCGTTATTGTCGGTGCAGCACGTACGCCGATGGGTGCATTTCAAGGTGACTTTGCAGGACTCGCGGCGGCTGATCTCGGCGCAGTAGCGATTCGCGCCGCGCTTGAACGCAGTGGCGTCAAAGCAGATTCGGTGGATGAAGTTATTTTCGGTAACTGCCTGATGGCTGGGCAGGGGCAGGCACCAGCGCGCCAAGCGGCGATCAAAGCCGGGGTTCCAGTGTCGGCGGGCGCTGTCACGTTGTCGAAGATGTGCGGGTCGGCGATGCAGGCCACGATCTACGGAGTTGATTCATTGATCGCGGGCACCAATGCCGTGGTGGTCGCCGGTGGGATGGAGTCGATGACCAATGCACCGTATTTGATTCCGAAAGCGCGCGGTGGTTATCGCATCGGGCACGGAATGATTTACGACCACATGATGCTGGATGGCTTGGAAGATGCTTACGAGCGTGGCCGATCCATGGGGACCTATGCTGAGGACTGCGCAGCCAAGTATCAGTTCACGCGCGAGCAACAAGATGCTTATGCCATCGCTTCGGTACAGCGTGCGCAAGCCGCTGCAGCGGCGGGATCGTTTGACTGGGAAATCGCACCAGTCACCGTCCCCGGAAAAGCAGGTGAGGTGATCATCACGAAAGATGAAGGGCCACTGAAAGCCAAGCCAGAAAAAATCGGTGCGCTGAAGCCTGCATTCAAAAAAGACGGAACGATCACCGCAGCATCTTCGTCCTCCATCAACGATGGCGCCGCTGCGCTGGTGCTGATGCGGGAATCTACGGCCAAACAAATGGGTGCGTCACCGATTGCGCGCATCCTCGCGCACAGCCGTCACTCGCAGGAACCGAGTTGGTTTACTACGGCGCCGGTCGGTGCTATTCAAAAAATTTATGACAAAACTGGCTGGTCGACGGGTGATGTTGACCTGTTCGAAGTGAACGAGGCTTTCGCCGCAGTTGCTATGGCAGCCATGCACGACCACGGCATCGCACACGAGAAAATCAATATTCATGGCGGTGCTTGTGCCTTAGGCCATCCGATTGGTGCGTCGGGCGCACGCATCATTGTGACTTTGCTCGGGGCTTTGAAGAAGACTGGCGGCAAGCGCGGTATTGCGTCACTGTGTATTGGTGGCGGTGAAGCGACCGCGATCGCCCTGGAGACTTTCTGATGATGCGTACAGCACTCGTGATCGGCGCATCGCGTGGCATCGGCCGTGAGTTTGTTCGTCAATTGATTGCTGACGGCTGGAAGGTATTCGCGACCGCGCGCGACGAAAGCTCGCTGGCGATGCTGACCGACGAGGGTGCGCATGCAATCAAGATCGACGTCACGAGGCCCGAATCCTTGGCCGAATTACCTTGGCGCCTCGACGGTGAAAGAATTGATCTCGCGCTCTACGTGGCAGGCGTATTGCCCAACTGGGAGGGTGCAGCTGAATCGCCGACCTTAGCCGATTTCGATGCGGCCATGCACGCGAACGTGTTGGGTGCAATGCAAGCGCTGCCTTTGCTTGCGCCGTTTGTCTCTGATGCCAAGGGCCGCTTTATCTTCATCACCAGTGTCATGGGTAGCATTGCCGAAGCCACTAGCAGCACGGCTTGGATATATCGCGCATCGAAAGCAGCACTGAATATGGCGGTGTATTCTGCGCGTCGTGACTATCCCGATCTCACGCTGGCGGTGATTCATCCTGGCTGGGTACAAACCGAGATGGGTGGTCCGGGTGCGACCGTGGCGGTGCGGGACAGCGTATCGGGTATGCGGCAGGTGATCGATCACTTGAAGCCTTCTGATTCAGGAGCGTTTTTAGCTTACGACGGAAGAAAAATAGCTTGGTGATGGACTGAATTTAGCTGGATCCCGGCCTGCGCCGGGATGACGGCTTAAAGGCCAACGCTTCTTGATTTTTGATGAAGAGTTTGAGGTTGACGTTTTTGGGTGGGCTACACAGGTGTGTCAGGCTAGCTTTTTTATAAGCTATGACGTTTTATGCCTGATTTTCGCTGATGGGCGATGGCGTTTTTAAGATTGATGCGCTTTTATGAGTCATCCCGGCGCAGGCCGGGATCCAGTGACTTGATATGACTTGATACGTAACGAATTCGCTGAATGATCCTCTCCGAGCAACACCAAATGATCCGCGATGCACTGCGCGAATTCTCGCAGCAGCAATTGCTGCCACATGCCGCAACGTGGGATCGCGAGCGCCGCTTTCCGCGCGAAGCGCTGCAGCAATTGGCGCAACTCGGCGCTTTTGGTGTTGCCGTACCTGAGGCGTATGGTGGCGCAGGCTTGGACTATCTGGCACTGGCGATCGTGATTGAAGAAATCGCGGCGGGTGATGGTGGCACCTCAACCATTATCTCTGTCAATAATTGCCCGGTCTGCAGTATCGGTATGGCTTTCGCAGATGAAGCGCAAAAGGCGCAATGGCTGCGGCCATTGGCGCGTGGCGAGATGTTGGGCGCATTCGCACTGACCGAACCTCACGCTGGTAGCGATGCCTCGGCACTTCGCACGAGCGCGCGACGCGACGGCGAGTACTATGTATTGAATGGTGTGAAGCAATTCATCACTAGCGGGAAAAATGCTGATGTTTGCATCGTGATGGCGGTGACGGACAAAGCTGCTGGCAAGCGCGGTATTAGTGCGTTCTGGGTGCCTACCAATACACCCGGCTACATTGTTGCGCGTGTTGAAGACAAACTCGGTCAGCATTCGTCCGACACTGCACAAATTCTGCTCGAGGACTGTCGTATCCCGGTAGGCAACCGGATTGGCGATGAAGGCATGGGCTACAAGATTGCCTTATCGGGTCTTGAAGGTGGTCGCATCGGTATTGCTGCCCAAGCGCTGGGTATGGCGCGCGCTGCTTTCGACGCAGCACTTGTGTATGCCAAAGATAGAGAGAGCTTTGACAAGCCGATATTTGAGCACCAAGCGGTGCAATTCAAGTTGGCCGAAATGGCGACACAGATCGAAGCCGCACGCCAATTGATATGGCATGCCGCCGCCATGAAAGATGCAGGCCTGCCGTGCTTGAAAGAGGCGGCGATGGCCAAGCTATTTGCGAGCGAAATGGCGGAGAAAGTTTGCAGCGATGCGATACAGGTCCACGGTGGTTATGGCTACTTGGCAGATTTTCCGGTAGAGCGTATCTATCGAGACGTAAAGGTGTGTCAGATTTACGAAGGCACTAGCGATATCCAAAAAATATTGATCGGCCGAGCACTTGCATGAGAACCGGAGCATCACATCGCTGAATTCAACATCTGTAATCGCCCGTTCACTAAGCGCACTCCGCATGTGCCCAGCAAAGAAAACTAAACAGATCAACGCACTCACGAAAGTACCGGCTCGACGCCCAATAGAGACGCCATGACTAGCAACGATACGCCTTGCCCCTGCGGCGGCAAACACATTCAAACCTGCTGTGGGCCTTTTCTCGCTGGCACCGCTGTTGCTGATAATCCTGAAAAATTAATGCGGTCTCGCTACAGCGCGTATGTGACGGGCGCTGAAGACTATCTGAAAGCCACCTGGCACCCATCGACCCGCCCGCAAGACACGGTCACGGACCCGAGCATGAAATGGCTTGGGCTGGAGGTGAAATCGGTGACGCAAGACGCTGATCAGGGAACAGTGAGTTTCATAGCGCGTTGCCGTGTTGCCGGCAAAGGGCATCGCTTGCAAGAAACCAGCCGCTTCGTCCGAGAAGACGGACTTTGGTTTTATGTCGACGGCGAATTTGAAAAACCACCAGAAAACAAACCGTAAACGGAGACAGTCTAGATGCCGGTGATTGAATCCAAGCTGAACACGCGCTCGGCGGAGTTCATGGCGAATGCCACTGCCATGCAGGCACTGGTGGATGATTTGCGCGCACATTGTGAGCGTATCGCCTTGGGTGGTGGTGAAGCGGCGCGCGCCAAGCATGTGGCGCGCGGCAAGCTACTTCCGCGAGAGCGAGTAAATCAGCTTCTCGACCCTGGCACACCTTTCCTCGAATTTTCGCAACTGGCAGCCTTCGAGATGTATGACAACGCCGCACCTGCAGCAGGCGTGATCACGGGTATCGGCCGTATCAAGGGGCAGGAGTGCGTGATTGTGTGCAATGACGCTACGGTTAAAGGCGGCACCTATTACCCGATGTCAGTGAAGAAGCACCTGCGCGCCCAGGAGATCGCCGAGCAAAATAATTTGCCCTGTGTTTATCTGGTGGATTCTGGCGGTGCGAATTTGCCGAATCAGGATGATGTATTTGCCGACCGAGATCATTTCGGGCGTATTTTTTTCAATCAAGCGACGATGTCTGCCCAGGGCATACCGCAGATCGCTGTTGTGATGGGATCGTGTACCGCAGGAGGCGCTTATGTACCTGCGATGAGTGATGAATCCATCATCGTCAAGAATCAGGGCACGATTTTTCTGGGCGGCCCCCCGCTGGTTAAAGCGGCGACCGGCGAGGTGGTGAGTGCTGAGGACTTGGGTGGTGGTGATGTACACACGCGGCTATCAGGTGTCGTTGATCACTTGGCACAAGACGATACGCACGCGCTGGCAATTGCCCGCAGCATCGTTGGTAACTTGAATCGGCATAAACCCCAGCCGCTAGTGCTCAGAGAGCCGGTCGCGCCCAACTATAGCGAGAGCGAAATCTATGGTGTCATTCCAACCGATACACGCAAGCCATTTGATGTTCGCGAGGTGATTGCGCGTATTGTCGATGGCAGCGAGTTCGATGAATTCAAGGCACGCTTTGGTAGCACGCTGGTATGTGGTTTCGCGCACTTGCATGGTATGCCGGTAGGCATCATTGCCAACAACGGCATCTTGTTTTCAGAGTCAGCGCTAAAAGGCGCCCACTTTGTCGAGCTATGCTGTCAGCGCAAAATCCCGCTGGTGTTCTTGCAGAACATCACCGGCTTCATGGTGGGTCGCAAGTACGAGAACGAAGGTATTGCACGGCATGGCGCGAAGATGGTGACCGCGGTCGCGACTGCGCAAGTGCCGAAGTTCACCGTCATTATCGGCGGCAGCTTCGGGGCCGGTAATTATGGGATGTGCGGCCGTGCATTTGGTCCGCGCATGCTCTGGATGTGGCCGAATGCGCGTATCTCGGTGATGGGCGGCGAGCAAGCCGCATCGGTGCTTGCCACCGTCAAGCGCGATGGCATTGAAGCGAAGGGCGGCAGCTGGAGCGCTCAGGAAGAGGAACAGTTCAAGTCGCCTATCCGCGCGCAGTATGAACATCAAGGCCATCCCTACTACGCCAGCGCGCGCTTATGGGACGATGGCGTGATCGATCCTGCCGACACGCGCACGGTGCTTGCGCTCGGATTATCTGCCGCACTCAATGCCCCGATTCCCGAAACCAAGTTTGGCTTGTTCAGGATGTAAATCGCGAAGCAATGAACCAGATAGCACATACCGATTGGGTAGCCCGCAGTCTCGCCAGCGTCTGGCACCCGTGTACACAGATGCAGCATCACGAGACGCTGCCGCTCATGGCGATTAGTCATGGTAAGGGCGCCTGGCTGTACGACTATGACGGGCGCCGCTATCTGGATGCGGTGAGCTCGTGGTGGGTTAACTTGTTTGGTCATGCGAACCCTCGCATTAATGCTGCACTAGGCGATCAGCTGGAAAAACTTGAGCATGCGATGTTGGCCGGGTTCACGCATGCGCCGGTAGTGGAATTGTCAGAGCGGCTTGCTGCAAAAACTAATCATGCGCTCGGCCATTGCTTTTTCGCCTCGGATGGCGCTTCAGCGGTCGAGATCGCGTTGAAGATGAGCTTTCATGCCTGGCGCAATGCGGGGCATCCGCAAAAACAGGAATTCGTTTGTCTCAGCGGTAGCTACCATGGTGAAACCGTCGGCGCACTGGGCGTGACTGATGTGCCGTTATTCACTGAGGCATACGGTGGCATGTACCGTCGCGCTCATGTGGTGGCGTCGCCTGCGGCGTTTGGTGAGCTTGCGGCATTGGCGCAGATGCGCTCACTGCTGGAGCGTCGCGCAGGGCAGATCGCTGCAGTCATTGTGGAGCCTCTGGTGCAATGTGCGGGTGGTATGGCGATGTACGAGGCGAGCTATCTCAGTCAGCTGCGTGAGTTATGCGATCAGTTCTCTGTGCACCTGATTGCTGATGAAATTGCGGTTGGGTGTGGACGAACCGGTAGTTTCTTCGCCTGCGAGCAGGCAGCGATCTGGCCTGACTTCATGTGTTTGTCAAAGGGCATTAGCGGGGGCTATCTGCCGCTGTCCTTGGTGATGACCACGGATGATATCTATCAGGCCTTCTATCACCCGGACATCCGTCGCGCCTTCCTGCACTCGCATTCTTATACCGGTAATCCATTGGCCTGCCGTGCCGCGTTGGCGACACTTGATATTTTCGAACAAGACGATGTGTTGGTGAAGAACCGTGCGCGCGCAGAAAGCTTGGGCAAAGCGCTGGCGCGTGTGGCTGCGCACCCAAGCGTAAGCACTACGCGGCAAACCGGCATGATTTGCGCGTTCGACGTCACACCTGCCGTGACCGAAGGTTTCTCGCGCCGGTTTTTTGCAGAAGCGTTGCAGCAGGGCTTGCTGCTGAGGCCTATCGGTACCACGGTGTACTGGATGCCGCCGTACGTATTGTCGGATGAGGAGATTGCGTTGCTTGGTGATGTGACGCTCGCGGTTTTGGATAAAGTCGCTGAATAAGAAAGAGATAACCGAGGCGGTAAGCATGTTTAAAAAAATTCTGATTGCCAACCGCGGTGAGATTGCCTGCCGTGTCGCAGCCACTGCGCGTCGTCTCGGCATTCATACCGTCGCGGTGTATTCCGAGGCAGATGCGCAGTCTCAGCATGTAGCGATGTGTGATGAAAGCGTCCTGATTGGACCTGCGCCTGCTAAAGAAAGTTATCTAAGAATTGATCGCATCATTGCCGCTGCGCGAGACACCGGTGCTGAAGCGATTCATCCCGGCTATGGTTTTTTGTCAGAGAACGAAGAATTCGCTAATGCTTGTGAGGCCGCTGGCATTGTCTTCATTGGCCCGCCGGCCTCTGCGATTCGTGCGATGGGCTCGAAGGCAGCGGCCAAGGCGCTGATGGAGAAGGCGAGCGTACCGTTGGTGCCGGGTTATCACGGTGAGCAGCAAGCGCCGGACTTCTTGAGGGAGCAAGCGGACGCTATTGGATACCCGGTGCTGCTGAAAGCGAGTGCCGGTGGTGGTGGCAAAGGCATGCGTATCGTCGAGCGCAGCGAAGACTTTGCGTCTGCATTGGCCTCTTGCCAGCGCGAAGCAATCAACAGCTTTGGCGATGACCGGGTTTTGGTCGAAAAATATTTGCAGCGGCCACGACATATCGAGATTCAAGTATTCGCGGACACACACGGCGAGTGTGTTTATCTGTTCGAACGCGACTGCTCTGTACAGCGCCGGCACCAAAAAGTGCTGGAAGAAGCACCTGCGCCGGGAATGACAGAGGAGCGACGGCAGGCTATGGGGACGGCAGCGGTAAATGCTGCGCGTGCCGTGGGCTATGTCGGTGCGGGGACGGTCGAGTTCATCGTCAACCAGGATGGCAGCTTCTATTTCATGGAGATGAACACGCGGCTACAGGTTGAGCATCCAGTGACCGAGCTGATCACAGGAACGGATCTGGTGGCGTGGCAGTTACGGGTAGCCGCCGGCGAGCCACTGCCTATGCAGCAACAGGATCTGCGTATTCATGGGCATGCGATCGAGGCGCGAATTTATGCCGAGAACCCGGAAAAAGGCTTTTTACCGTCGACAGGGTCTTTGCTTCACCTTCGGCTTCCTGATGCGGTTGCGTTTACCCAAGGGGTAGTGCGGATTGATGCAGCCGTTCGGGAGGGCGATGCGATTACGCCGCATTACGACCCGATGATTGCGAAACTGATTGTGCATGGTGATGATCGTGCGCAGGCGCTGGCGCGGATGCGGCAGGCGCTGCAAGCGATGGAGATCGTCGGTCCAGCGACCAATGTCGCATTTCTTGAGCGGCTTATTACGACCCCTGCGTTCACTGATGCCGAACTCGATACCGGGCTGATTGAACGTCACCATGCTTTACTGTTCCCACCTACTGAGCCAGTGCCCGTCGAGATGGTCGCGTTATGGCTGGCTAAGTTAGCGATGCCGGACACAACGAGCCACGACCCATGGGATTCACCTCAGGGTTGGCGTTTGAATGGCAACTACCATCGTCAGCTTCGCTTCGATTGCGATGATCAAGCATTCGAGGTGGTGCTCGACTATCGACGTGATGGCTGGCGTATAGCCTACCAGTCTCAAGAAACAATCTTGACCCACATCGCGATAGACCAGACCTCGGTATCGTTGTCGATAGAAGGCCGGCGTATATCGGGTCGGGTAGTACGGGTTGATGACCGTTTCCATGTGTTCTGGCAAGGTCAGCATCGCGTCTTGTCATGGAGTGACCCAATTGCGCATGCCGGCGAGCATGAGTCCGAAGGCGGCCGGTTGACGGCGCCGATGCCCGGCAAGATTGTTCAACTCATGGTTGAAGAAGGTGCCAGCGTGGAAAAAGGTGCGCCGCTATTGATCATGGAAGCAATGAAAATGGAACACACCATCAGCGCACCTGCGAAGGGCAAGGTTGAAGCCTTGAACTACGCTGTCGGCGATCAAGTCACCGAGGGTGCGCAGTTATTGTCATTTACACCGGAGGCGAGCTGACATGCGCTTCCCTGACAAGGTCAAGCTGGTTGAGGTTGGCCCTCGCGACGGACTACAAAACGAAAAGCAGACCATCCCGGTGGAGGTCAAGCTTGCGCTGGTGAATCGTTTGTCCGAGGCGGGCCTTCCGAATATTGAAGCCGCATCATTTGTCTCGCCGAAGTGGGTGCCGCAGATGGCGACATCCACAGAATTGATGGCGAGTATCCAGCGTCGCCCCGGGACAATCTACTCGGCACTAGTACCGAACATGAAAGGGTTTGAAGGGGCACTCGCAGCGCGCGCTGATGAGGTCGTGA
Organism: uncultured Bifidobacterium sp.; assembly: GCA_964559785.1. Classification (GTDB taxonomy): domain Bacteria; phylum Pseudomonadota; class Gammaproteobacteria; order Burkholderiales; family Burkholderiaceae_D; genus Pernthalerella. Next base: position 6,095 of record CAZLJL010000009.1, on the reverse strand, counting down.
TTTTCGGCGCGGCGTCGGAGGCGTTCTCGCAAAAAAATATCAACTGCTCGATTGCTGAGTCGATTGAGCGGTTTCGCGAGGTTGCGATTGCTGCCAAAGCCAACGGCTTAAGGCTGCGCGGTAGTATCAGCTGTGCGCTGGGGTGTCCTTATCAGGGCGAGGTACAGCCGGAAGCGGTTGCCGATGTGGTGCGTCGAATGCGCGATCTCGGTTGCGATGAGATTGATATCGCCGACACCATTGGTGTCGGTACCGCTTTCAAGGTGCAACAGGTGTTTGAACATGTGGCAACGGTGTTTCCAATCGAGCGGCTGGCGGGTCATTTTCATGACACGTACGGGCAAGCCCTGGCAAATATCTACGCCGCATTGAGTAGCGGCGTTGCAATTTTTCATGCCTCGGTTGCGGGGCTTGGCGGATGTCCGTATGCAAAAGGCGCAACAGGCAATGTAGCAACCGAAGACGTGTTGTATCTTCTCGATGGTTTAGGCATTTCTACCGGAGTCGATCTCAATGCGGTTGTCGATGCAGGACAATTTATTTCACAACAACTGGGGCGGCCATCGGCCAGTCGAGCAGGTAATGCGATTGCTGTGCGCCGCTCAACGGAGCACACCGCATGAAAGACACACTCAAGCCCGGTATCCGCTTCGAATGGCAGACATCGGTCCCGCCGCGCTCCGTCGTGCCTGCGTTGTACGGCGAGCATATCGAGTTTGCACGCGACATGCCGGAGGTGCTGGCGACCGGCTACATGGTGGGATTGATGGAGCTTGCTTGCACGCGCGCGATTATTCCGCACCTGGATTGGCCCGCCGAACAGAGTCTTGGAACGCATGTGAGTTTTTCGCATCTTGCAGCAACACCGCCGGGTATGACGCTCACGATTCGTGGCGAACTTATTGCAGTCGAAGGACGCCGGGTACGCTTTCAGGTCGAAGCGTGGGATGGTCACGACAAGATCAGCGAGGGCGAGCATGAGCGCGCGATTGTCATCGCAGAAAGATTCAACGCCAAGCTCGACGAAAAAAAGCAGCGCGCGAAGAAATAAGCCAGTGACAGAGATTCGCCCACCGTTCGATCCGCGGACACATAGCGGCCCATTGCCGACGCCATGTATCGGTGTTTGCGTGATGCATGCGCAAACCGGGCTATGCACCGGGTGCCTGCGCACGATTGATGAGATTATCGACTGGGGCGTTGCCCCTGAAGAGCGCAAACGACAAATCTGGATCGCGCTGGAAGCGCGACGGACCCAAGGCTAGTTTTTCATGCACGCTCAAGCGGTGTATCGGCCGCAGCGCGACATCACTGGCCCCGCTTTTAGCGCGTGGTTCAAGCTATTGGCGACATTGTTCAACTTGGCGTTGATCGGCTACGTGATCAGTTTCATGCTGCGCCACCCAAGCTTGCCTGACGGCGCCACATTATTTTTATGGGCGGCGATTGCGGTGATGTTGCTCTATTGGCGAGATTTTTTGCGTGCGACGCTCACCATTAATGCCGCCGGGATTCGGCAGACTGGATGGCTCGTGCAGCAAGTCAGCTGGGATGATGTGCGCGGTGCCAAGCTGATCGGTCTCTCGCGTTTAGGCTGGCTGCTGCCACCCCGATTGGCGGTACGTACGGGGACCGGATTTCATACCTTTAACTGCGGCTCGCCCGACTTATTCAGTGAGTTACAGCGAATCTCGCTTGCATACCAATTAAAAACATGAAGCTGCCACCGTCAATGCATATCCTGGAGCGCGGCTGGCTCTCATCGAACAACGTACTTTTTACGGGCAAACAGCGTACCGTGATCGTTGACACGGGTTACTGCGCCCACCAGCAGCAAACCTTGGCGCTGGTACAGCATGTATTGAAAGATCGACCTTTAGACGCGATCTACAACACCCATCTGCACTCCGATCATTGCGGCGGCAATCGTATTTTGCAGCAGCACTATCTATCACTGAAGACCTACGTACCTGCAGCCGAGTTTGCCCGAGTCAACAACTGGTCGCGTATGAAACCGACGTTCAGCGCGACGGGTCAGCGTTGTGATGAGTTTCGTGCCGATGCGGTTGTGCATCCTGGCGATGTGATTGAGTTGGGTGATATGGAATGGAAGGCGCTCTATGCACCCGGCCATCATCCGTACTCTTATATCCTGTTTAATCAAGCGCACGGTATTTTGATCTCGGCCGACGCCTTGTGGGAAAAGGGTTTTGGTGTGGTGTTTCCTGCACTCGACGGTTATGGGGGATTCAAGGAGGTCCGAGCGACGCTGGACCTGATTGATGATTTATCGCCCGCTATGGTGATTCCTGGCCATGGGCGGCCATTCACTGATGTGAAAGCAGCGCTAGGGGAGGCTTATTCTCGCATCGCCTACTTGGAAGAGGATCCCAAGCGCAATGCGCAGCACGGCATCAAGGTGCTATTGAAGTTTTTGCTGATGGAGCGCCAACGCATCAAATTGACGGAGGTGCCAGAGTTGCTCTCCAAGGTGCCGCTAGTTACCGCAGCCAATCGCAACTACCTGAACTACGGCATGATTCATCTCGCGCATTGGGTCATCACGCAACTGCGGCGTTCCGGCGCTGCAGCGATCGATAATGAATTTTTGGTCGATAGCGAACCCAATCGATGATTCAGTCGCTGGCCACAATCGCCAAGTAAATCGACCAGAAAAAGCGCTCAGTTATTCAGGAGTCATCGACAAGACGTAAAGCCTTGCTGCTGAGCCTGGAATAACTACTCTGTATACACCGACACGCGATTCACAAAATATTCGGTATCGCCGAAACAGCTGCTCGGTAAACCTTTGTGTTGATCGTAGCCCAGCACTACCTTGCGGCCAGCATTGCGCTGTAACTCATCGACGATGCGTTCATCACGCACCGAGAACTCGAATTTTTCCGGAATTGCCCCCGGCATACTGGTGAGTAGCAACTCGCCTTCCCAAGTTTTGCAAACCCAGCCTTTGCGCGAAAACTTTTGCAGCAGGCCAGCACGCTCACCAGACGAGTACGACCAATTCAGTGCCAGCCATACATACCCGGTAAAGCCAAGTAAGGCGACCAGTATCAAGGTGAGCAAAATAGTGAGTGGTTTCTTCATGGGTTAAGCAAATGATGACAAGTTCACACTTAGTTTAGCGAGGAAAATTGCTTGCCATGATTCGCTGACGCGCAGCAGCGTACTCCTGCTTGAGCCGAGCGACGACGTCGGCCACAGCGGGTACATCTTCCATCAAGCCGACACCCTGGCCCGCGCCCCAGATATCGCGCCATGCTTTCGCGCCGCTGGCGCTGGAGAAGTTCATGACGGTTTTGTCGGCTTCCGGAAGATTGTCGGGATCGAGGCCAGCGTTGACAATGGATTTCTTGAGATAGTTGCCGTGTACGCCGGTGAATAAATTGGTGTACACAATATCTGCAGCAGTCGACTCGACAATCGCTTGGCGGTAGCCTTCGCTGGTATTGGCTTCTTGGGTTGCAAGCCAGCGCGAGCCAATGTAAGCGAAGTCAGCCCCCATCGATTGCGCAGCCAAGATCGCATCACCATTGGCAATTGAACCCGATAGTGCGATCGGGCCGTCGAAAAACTTCCGCACCTCGCCCACCAGCGCAAATGGCGATAGTCCGCCAGCATGACCACCGGCACCAGAGGCCACAAGAATCAAGCCATCGACACCAGCCTCCAGCGCCTTGTGCGCATGGCGGATAGAGATGATGTCGTGTAGCACAATGCCACCATACGAATGAATCGCGTCCAGCATTTCTTTGGGCGGCGCACGCAATGAAGAGATGATCACCGGAACGCGATGTTTGACGCAGACTTCAACATCATGCGCGAGTCTGTCATTCGATTGATGCACGATTTGATTGACTGCAATCGGCCCGATTACCGCATCGGGATGCGCAGCGCGGTGTTCCGCTAAAGCTTGCTCGATGTCTTGTAACCACTGCTCAAGCATTTCTGCCGGTCGGGCATTCAGCGCTGGGAAAGAGCCAACAATACCTGCTTTGCACTGGGCAATCACAAGCGCCGGGCAGCTGGCGATAAACAAGGGCGCCCCGATCACAGGCAAACTCAGATGTTGCAGGGCGGCGGGCAAGGCCATACATAGTCTCCTACATGGGGTTGTTTGCCCGATTATAGGTCACCGTGTTTTTTAACTGACCGACTACTCAGTTCATCTAGCCAGCGCATGAAATGTGCCATCCGCAAGGCCAACTCAGTTGGCGATTCCGGTTCAGGCAAGCCCAGCATGAAATGTTCGAACAGTGAGCGTGTATCGTCATCCATTGCGCGCTGTACCGCATGCCAGACCGTTGCGCGGCAGCCTGTGGCGGGCATGCCGGGTTCGGTGCCGATGAAACGGTAGGGCATTTTCTTGCGTTGCCATTCTTCGCGTGTCTGTTCAGCCGCTTGCTGCAATTTCAGCCAGTGTGCCGGCACCGTCAGATGCCATGCGTGAGCGGCCGGATACATCTCGTCGCTTTCACTTGGGCTAAGCCATCGGATATCCCACTCGTTGACCGTGCATTGCGTGGGCTCCAGCCGCAAGCCCGACCGCATGAAACGCTTCCCGGCTTCGACGCCCTTGCGCGACTTGTCCGGTACCACCGACAGCACGGGCGAGATCCAGGCATGCCCGAGCGTCGCACCGACAGTCGGGAAAATCTGGATCGTCCCGAAGCTGCTGCGCCGGGCCAGTACCTCGGCCGAAAGGACAGGCATCGCACTGTCAGTCACGCTTGGCCGTCGGGAAAGCACCTGTTCTATCTCTCGCTGCAACAGTGCGCGCTGCCCAGGAGACAGCGTCATCAGGTCGGCCATTGGTCCGAACAGCTTGTGAACTAGCAACAGCTCTAGCAAGTCGCGCAACAGGCTGGCGCCGAGCGCCCCGTTCTTCGTTTCGGACAGCACCGCCAATGTATGAGATTCAACGATCAGCTGACCTGCCTGCCAGATCACATTGCTGGCAGGCGGCAGTGGATGGGCGGCCACCGTCATATCGGTTTTTACTGAGGTGCCTGTCGCAGATGCAAGCGCGTTTGCTGCATCGGTCAGCCCGGCCAGTGAGATGCCGCCGCGCGCATGCCTGACGGCTAGCGTCGCCAGCAGGTCGCGTGTCTGCTGCGCCTGCGCTGGCGTCATCCGACATTCGGCGGGAAGTATGGTCTCGACACGCGAAGCGGTCTCTATCGCTTCATCGATTGCATGGTACAGGTCGTTCGTTAACATCAGTGTGCGTTGCCGGCGGTGTGGCGGACCATTTGCGAAGCCATATTCAATGATCATGAAATCATCGATGACCGATTCGACCACGACATAATCAAATCGACTAGCTTTCAGCAATTGTTGCAACTGACTAATCTCGCTTGCAGTCAGTTCAGATAGATGCATCTGCAGCCGTCTCCGAAAGCAATCCAGGCTGTCGGCATCGTCTTGTAATTCGGGGCAGATCGAATTGAGCATTGCCTCCATTGTCTGCATCAAAAGTACTGGCGGCTTGTGCAGGCCGAGCGTTTCATCGGCCAGACTGGCATGAATCAGATGTCGCAGCGTCTGCGAGGTCTGCCAGGCAGCGTCGAAATAATAGGTGGCTTTCGCATACCGATGTGCGGCGCCTGTAAGCCGTGGGGACGAGCGCATCCTGGGCGCGCGCGCCATTCCCTGGCGCGGTTGCGCAATGTGAGCGCGCACCAAGATGGCGGAGTGGGGTTTGACCAATCCGAGCATGACATCTCCTCAGGTTTGAGAGCGCTTGGTTTCACGAGTGCCGATGGCGAGGACCAAGCCATCGGCGATAGGGCCAGGTCTTCAGTGACCGGCGTTGGCTGCAATGGATGGAAGCCAGCGCATGAATTGGTTCATCCGCACGGCAAGCTCGGTCGGAGATTCCGGGTCAGCCAGTCCGGCATTGAAGTAGGCGAACAGCGCGCGCGCATCATCATCCATACCTTTTTCAATGGCCAGTAGCACGCTCGCACGGCAACCCGTACTGTGCATGCCGGGTGTACTGCCGGTGAAGCGATAGGGTTTAGCTTGCGCTTTCCATTCGCCGGCCACTTCAGTGGCGGCTTGCTCAAGACGATCGC
>CAZLJL010000008.1:0-20647 GCA_964559785.1 uncultured Bifidobacterium sp. | reverse complement strand
CCTGCACCAAGTAATAACGAGGCTGCAGCTAAATCAATCGCCCACGCAAAGCTCGTTGCATGATTTGATGCGCGCGCCAGCATGGCCGCAGCAACCGGTGGACCGATGATCTGTCCGAATGCAAATGCACCTGATAGCAGGCCGATGATGGCGGGCGCTGGTTGGGGATGCAATTGTCTGCCTAACTGCATCGCAAAAAAGGTGATCGCGGTGAATGGCAAACCGACCAGTACGCTACCGATGGCAAAGCCAGTCAGTGTGGGTACCCAGTTTACGATCACGACGCCGAGTGACTGCATCAGGTAGCAGCCCAATAAAAGGCGACGCTGATCGATTCGTGCGGGAATGCGTGAGGCCAGCAAAGCGCCGCAGGCAACAGCAATGCCTAGCAATGGCCAAAACAGATCCAACCAAACCGATCCCGGTAGTGCCGCACGTGCCATCACGGGTAAAAAAGTCGCAGTGATGATGTAACCAAAGCCAGCTAATCCATAGGCAATCACCAACGTAGCCTTCTCGGTCTGCGTGCCCCCCGAGTCGGTCACCGCATGCGCCACGCTTGTTTTCTGCAAGCCGTCATCATGACCAAATACCGGCCATACGAGCAAGGTGATGATGAGCGCCAGTATTGCGAACGCTATCCACCCCCAGCTGGCAGGCCAGGCCATTTGCACCATCACACTTGCCAATAGACCGCTACAGGCGATGCCAATACCCGGGCCCATATACACAATGCCACCGGCAGTGGGACGATGCAGACGCGCCAAGTGTGCAAGGCACCAGGTCGAGGTGTACACAAAACCGATCGCGGTCGTGATGCCGGTGATAAAACGTAGCCCAGGCCAGGCTGCGGTGATATCGATGGCCATCGCAGCGGTGAGTGCGCAGGTCAGCGTGAGTCCGACTTTCACCATGGTGGATGAAGGCAGTGTAGGCCACGACCAGCGCATCCACAGGGCTGGTTGAAACGTGCAGAGCAGTGCGCCCACCAGATAGCCGAGGTAGTTGGCACTCGCTAGCCAACTTGCTGCTGCAATATCGAGCAGCCCTTCCTGCAGCATGATCGGCATCAGCGGCGTAAACGCGAAACGACCGATACCCATAGCGACTGCCAGCGATAAAGCACCGGCGATGGCAATCCGGAGCGCTGAGCGCGCCTCATCAGATTCAGTTGTCATCGTCGTATGTTTGTCATTGCTGTGCGCGCGCGTCAGATCGCATGGCGATCATACCCACGGCTACGCCGCAGATTCTCGTTGGTCCGAGGGTGGATCAGAACGGCGCGTTATCGGTGCGCTTGCAAGTGCCGTTGATCAGATCCAGCCGCTTGCCGCCGTCCAGATCTAGCCACTGCTTGAATGCGCCGGTGCGACGATCCAGTGTGACATGCTCCCCGATGATGACGACGCCATGCCGCTTGAACATGGCGGGACGGTAGAGTTCAAGCAGATCCCCTTGCGCTTTCAGGGTGCCCTTGCGATTCATCGAGATGGTGTACTCACCGGCATACGCGCCGGTGCCTTCTTCGAAATCAAATAGCGCGGGTAACGGTGTGCGGCTGGTCTCGAAGGGTGGCGTCAATTTCTCACCGGGCCGACTGATCTCGACATCGCAAATGACTTCCAGCACACCCTTGTTTTTATACTTGCTGGGGTTGGCGTTACCGCCCAGATTGAGAGAGATCAGGCCAGTGAAATGCGCGACCGCGATCAGCACCATGGTGATGACGATACCCGTGACAATGGCGACAATCTTGCTCATCTGCGTCCTCCTTTGATGGCAGCAGTTGGTGATGCAAAATGAGAGCTTACATGCTCAAGTAAACCATCGCAGGCATCTTCGATGAGGTCGAGTACCTGCTGAAAACCAGTTTCCCCACCGTAGTACGGGTCTGGTACGACCGCGGCCTCGTGCTGGCGGCAGAATTCGGTCAGCCGCCGCAGCTTGCGCCGGTGGGCGGGAGGACAGCGCTGCTCGGCTAACGCAAGATTGTCCCAATCCATGGCAAGCAGAAGATCATGCTGCTCAAAATCTTGTTCATTGAGTTGCCGCGCGCGCAGGTCAGAAATGTCGTAGCCACGCTCACCCGCGGTACGTTGACTGCGCCGGTCCGGTGGCTCACCCGGGTGATAGTTATGCGTCCCGGCCGAGGTGACAAACACCTTGTGCGCTAATCCGGCTTGCTGCACTTTTTGTCGAAACACGCCATGCGCTGTCGGGCTACGGCAGATATTCCCCATACACAGGAACAATACGCTAAAGCTCGCGTCGCTGAGCGAAGCTGGTGGGCTGACGTCAGGATCGATATTCTTCATCGCGACAAGGCCACCGGGAGGAGCGGCAGCCGAGTATCAATTGCATGACGCAAGATACTCGGCGCCAGAGAAATAATAAAGATTGTATTCATGCTGTAGCGTTACTTCAGTCTGCTTTTAATAAGCGCTGCAGCCACTGGCTGATGTCGTCGATTTCTTCGGAGCATACTGAGTGCTGCATCATGTATTCATGCCACTCGATCGTGTAGCCAAGTTCTGTCAGTAGATCGCGTGATGCCTCGGCGCGGTGAATGGGTACCACGCCGTCACCACGTCCGTGGGCCATAAAGATGGGTATGTCCTGGTTTGCGGCGTGTCGCTCGGATGCCAAGCTGTCTGCAATTGGCAGATAGCCGGATAGACACATCAAGCCGGCCAGTCGTTGCGGGTAGCGCAGCCCGGTTTGCAGCGTCATCGCGCAGCCCTGCGAGAAACCGGCCAATACAACGCGCTCGGCGGGGATGCCACGCGCAATCTCGTTCGCAATCAAATCCTCGATACGGCCTTGTGATGCACGTAAACCCTCAGCGTCTTCACGTCGCACCAGATCCATGCCGAGGATGTCATACCAGGCCCGCATCACATAACCATTATTGATGGTGACCGGCATCGCCTCTGCATGGGGGAATACGAAGCGGATTGCATGGCAACCAGACAAATCCAACTCGCGAACGATCGGGGCAAAGTCATGACCATCCGCACCCAGGCCGTGCATCCATATCACGGCGGCAGAGGGTGAGGGCGCTGATTCAATCTCGATGGTTTCCAGCAGGGGTAAGTCGCTCATGGTGTGACCTTATTTCATACGTATTGCCGACTTTGGGCGAAACGCTTTGCAGACAGCGTCATTGGTCTCGATGTAGGGGCCGCCGATTAGATCAATGCAATAGGGTACCGCAGCGAAAATACCCGGCACGATGCTATTGCCATCTGCGTCTTTAACGCCTTCTAGCGTCTCTCGAATTGATTTTGGCTGTCCGGGGAGATTCATGATCAGCGCGGCGTGGTCGTTACATTCGCGGATCACCGCCACCTGACGCGACAAAATCGCAGTGGGTACAAATCGCAGACTAATCTGACGCATCTGCTCGCCGAAACCCGGCATTGGCTTAGTGGCCACTGCCAAAGTGGCTTCGGGGGTGACATCGCGACGCGCCGGACCCGTGCCGCCGGTCGTCAGCACCAAGTCACAGCCAAGCTCATCCACCAGTGCTATCAGTGTTTTTTCGATCGTGGCCTGATCATCAGGGATCAGGCGAGTCTCCATTTGCCAAGGGCTGGTCAGTGCCTGGCCAAACCAATCACGCAGCGCTGGCACACCTTGATCTTCATAGACACCGGCGGATGCGCGGTCGGAAATCGACACCAAGCCAATGATTAACTCGTCAGGATGCGTTCTCGTCTTCTTCATTATTATCTTCGGCGTCTTGGTTGTCCGGTGGCGCTTGTAATGACTTCAATATCTGGAAAATTTCTCGGTAGGCTTTAGGCGGCTTGTTCTCAGCTTGCTCTTTGCGGGCATTGCGAATCAGCGTACGCAACTGCTGGACATCTAGCGATGGGTGCTGTGCGCGTAGGTCTGTCAGTGCGTTGTCATCAGCGAGCAATCGCTCGCGCTGTCGCTCAATTGCATGTAGAGCTGCTGCCTCGGCTTTGGAAGCGCCACGCCAACCATCGACGATTTTCTGGATGATCGTGACTTCTTCTTCGGTCAGCGTACGCATCTTCTTGCCGACAAATTGCAACTGACGGCGACGGCCCTCATGGCTACTGATCTGCTGACACGCCAGGATCGATTCCAGCACGTCCTCCGGCATGGGTACTTTTTTTACGCGATCACGTGGTGCATCGACTAGAACTTCGCCGAGCTTTTGCAGCGCAGTCATTTCGCGCTTGAGTTGGGACTTGGAGGGGCGATCGTACTTTTGCTCGAATTCGCTGGACTGGAACCCGACCGCGCCGCGGTTGGCATTGGGCATTTGGACGGCCGATTGAAAAACGGAACGGCTGCTATGATAACCGCTTTGATCCTGCCCTGAGAGAACCCCGCATGAGCGCTGACATCTTCACCCACACGCAAGACCAGCTGAAAGACATCGCCGCCGATATGCTGCGCTTGGCAAAAGAGAAGGGCGCATCGGATGCCGTGGTCGAGCTGAGCGAGGGTCAGGGGCTATCCGTCAGCGTGCGCAAAGGGCAGGTCGATACTATTGAGCAGAACAAGGATAAAGGTATCGGCGTCACTATTTTTCTGGGTGAGGGGCGTGCGATCCGGCGTGGGAATGCCAGCACCTCGGATTTTTCCCTGAAGTCCCTCAAAGAAACCGTCGATGCCGCCTATGACATCGCGCGCTTTACCGCAGAAGATGATTGTGCCGGCTTGCCGGATGAAGAGATGTTGGAGCGTTCGCCAAAAGATCTCCATCTGTTTCACCCGTGGCCGATTAATGCGGATCAAGCAGTGCAAATCGCGCTGCGCTGTGAAGCCGCTGCATTCGCCGTAGATAAACGCATCACCAACAGCGAAGGTGCCGCTGTACACGCGCAGCAGTCGCATTTTGTACTGGCGAATTCGCGCGGCTTCATGGGCGGGTATCCGTATACGCGGCACTCTGTCTCGGTCTCGCCGATTGCGGGCAAGGGTCAGAACATGCAGCGTGATGACTGGTATAGCTCTGATCGCAATCCGCAGCGACTAGCCGAGCCAGAAGCGATTGGCCGCTACGCAGCGGAGCGCGCGCTGGCACGACTGAATGCGCGCAAACTGGATACCCGAAAATGCCCGGTGCTATTCGAGGCGCCATTGGCAGCAGGTTTGCTCGGCGCTTTCGTGCAGGCAGTGTCCGGTGGCGCCCTGTATCGCAAATCGACTTTCCTGACAGATTCCATCGGTACCCAAGTATTTGGTGACGATATTCGCATTGTCGAAGACCCATCAATCCCTAGCGCAGTGGGTTCTGCGCCGTTTGATGAGGAAGGTGTTCGTGTGCAGGCCCGTGATGTGGTCAGCGCAGGCGTCGTGCAAGGTTATTTTCTATCGACTTACTCTGCGCGTAAGCTGGGTATGAAAACCACCGGTAACGCGGGTGGCTCACATAATCTGCAGCTACTTTCCTCGCGCACGCGCGCCGGCGATGATTTCGTCGCGATGCTAAAGAAAATGGGTACCGGTTTGCTTGTCACTGAGTTACTTGGCCAGGGTATTAATTATGTTACCGGTGATTATTCACGCGGTGCATCCGGCTATTGGGTCGAGAATGGCGTGATTCAGTACCCAGTCGAGGAGATCACGATCGCAGGTAATTTACGTGACATGTTCAAAGATATAGCGGCGATCGGCAGCGACGTTTTGGTGCGCGGAACTAAATCGACGGGTTCGATTCTGATGGGCAGTATGACGATCGCTGGCGCCTAAAAGCCTTCAACTAATGAGCGCATCCCCGATCCAGGGCCGATGCGCTCTTCTATCGGTTCTCCGCAACGGCAACCGCCCCCTCTTGGCTTAGAGCAAACTGACGGCCCTCAAGACCAGCCATTGAGGCATCTTCAACTCGCAGAACCGAAGTGCTCGGAGATGCCGAACTTCCCCTTGAGTCCGCACCGAGCTGTCGTGATATTTGCTGTGCGTTTACAACGTGTTTCCTGCAGATACGTTTTTTTCGATAGTTGAGAGAAACTTTGCTTGCATGGGGAGAAATGTTGCAACTAGTGCGTTTAAACAACATCGGGAATTTTGTTATGAAATAGCTATTGCTCGTCCTCGAAAGCCCCTCCTAGAATTGCCAAGGTTTTAACAAACCTCGCCAGTGCGCTGCGCCGGTCGGTGCGCTGGTTTCAGACTAAAGACCAGGCAATTAGGGGACCTTTCATGAAACGTCGTTCATTCCTTTCCGGCGCTGCGGCCGGCGTGGCCGCCGGTATCGCCAGCGCGCCAGCCGTTGTGCATGCCAACACTACAATCAACTGGCGGCTGGCATCCAGCTTTCCCAAGTCACTCGACACCATCTACGGTGCTGCTGAGGTTATGGCTAAGCGCGTATCGGCGCTCACTGATGGCAAGTTCAATATCCGGGTATTCCCGGGTGGAGAACTGGTCCCGGCGCTGCAGGTGATGGATGCCGTACAAGCCAGTACTGTCGAGATGGGCCACTCGGCGTCTTACTACTACTTCGGTAAAGATGCGACATTCGCTTTCGATACTGCCGTTCCATTTGGTCTTACCGCGCGTCAGCAGACCGCCTGGATAGACCAAGGGGGCGGCCGTCAGTTGTTACGCGATTTTTTTGCGGAGTACGGCATCGTCAACTTTATGGGCGGCAATACCGGTTGTCAGATGGGCGGCTGGTTCCGCCGGGAAGTAAAAACACCACAAGATCTGCAGGGCTTGAAGATGCGCGTCGGTGGTTTTGCGGGTCGGGTCATGCAAAAGTTGGGTGTGGTTCCACAGCAAATCGCCGGTGGCGATATTTATCCTGCATTGGAGAAAGGCACGATTGATGCAGCCGAGTGGATTGGTCCATACGACGATGAAAAGCTAGGTTTCAACAAGGTTGCACCGTATTACTACACCCCTGGCTGGTGGGAGCCAAGTGCGCAGTTGTCGTTCTATGTAAACAAAAAAGAGTGGGACAAACTCCCGAAGGAATATCAGGCAGCGCTTGAGGTCGCTACTTATGAGGCACATATCTCCATGCAGGCGATGTATGACGCGCGGAATCCGACTGCGCTGGCGCGCTTGATGAAGAATGGGGTCAAGTTGCGTACATTCTCGAAAGCAATTCTGGATGCTTGCTATGAGGCTGCACAGGAGGTGATCGAGGAAGAGGCCTCGAAGAATGCAAAGTTCAAGAAGGTGCTAGAACCGTGGCGTCGCTTCCATCAGGATCAAAACAACTGGTACTCGGTCGCCGAGTCCCCCGTGCAGTCTTATTTAATTGGCCGTCGCAAGTCCTGATTCAATAACCTGTCTAAAAAAGAAAGCCCGCATGAGCGGGCTTTCTTTTTGATTGCCACCCTGAGATACCAGGGCGGCAAAAACAGGGCGGAGCGTTAGCCGACTATTTCCTGACGGGCTCGGCTGAAAACTCCAGCTTCAGATCACTACTCGATCCTGTATCCGCTGAGAAATCAAGACTCGGTATCTCTGCAGCGCTATCCGGCCCCATGTCGATGTTCAGCTCGATCTGTTCCTTCATATCGGTCTTATTGGCGACCGAGATCATGCTTGGGAAGGCAATAATCAGCGCCACCATAATCACCTGAATACCAACGAACGGTACAGCACCCCAGTAGATGTCGCTGGTCTTGACCTTCTTCGGTGCCACCGAGCGCAGATAAAACAATGCAAAACCGAAAGGAGGATGCATGAAAGAGGTCTGCATATTCACTGAGAGCAAGACACCGAACCAGATCAGATCAATACCCATCTTTTCAGCGACTGGGCCAACCAGCGGCACCAGAATGAAGGCTAGCTCGAAAAAGTCGAGGAAGAACGCCAAGCCAAAGAACAGCAGGTTCACTACGATCAGAAACCCTACTTGCCCACCCGGGAGTGAACTCAGTAGGTGCTCTACCCACAGATCGCCATTAATGCCACGGAAGACGAGCGAGAAGACGCTAGAGCCGATCAAGATGAACAGTACAAAGCACGATAAGCGTGTCGTCGAGTTCATCGCTTGCTTTAGCAGATCTTTGGAAAGCCGTCGGTTAGTCAGTGCTAACAGTATCGCGCCTAGTGCACCCATGCCACCACCTTCAGTTGGCGTGGCGATGCCAACAAAGATGGTGCCCAATACAAGAAAAATCAGCGCCAGTGGCGGAACGAGTACCAACACTACTTGCTCAGCCATTTTCGATAACAGGCCAAGCTTCAGCTTACGGTTAGCTAGCGCCACGGTATAGGTGAGCACTACCCCAACTACGCCGCTGTAGACCAAGCTCACGTCGTCAGCGAGGTCTGGTTTTGCCGAGGCGAGATACACCGTCTTGAAAAGCCAGGCGCTAGTAAAACCAAACGCCAGTATCGCCATCAAGGACTGCAGGCCGTTGGAGCCATCGGGCTGACGCAGATTACGTGCCTCGGGAGGGAGGGCAGGTAGGGCATTCGGGCGAAGAATAGAAACAATAAAAATATAGCCAGCGTAAAACGCAGTCAGCAGCAGGCCGGGTATGAATGCCGCCTGATACATATCGCCGACCGAACGCCCCAGTTGGTCTGCCATCACAATCAGTACGAGCGATGGCGGAATGATCTGCGCCAGCGTGCCGGAAGCTGCGATCACGCCAGCCGCAATTTTTCGGTCATAGCCGTAGCGCAGCATGACCGGTAGCGAGATCAGACCCATCGAGATGACCGAGGCGGCTACGACACCGGTAGTAGCGGCCAGCAGAGCGCCAACGAAGATAACGGCGTAAGCAATGCCACCGCGTAAAGGACCGAACAGCTGGCCGATGGTGTCTAGAAGGTCCTCGGCCATACCGGAGCGCTCAAGAATCAGCCCCATAAAGGTGAAGAAGGGGATCGCGAGCAGGGTGTCATTGGCCATGATGCCAAACAAGCGGTTGGGTAGTGCCTGTAACAATTCCGGCTTGAGCAGGCCAAGTTCAATACCGATCAGCCCAAACAGAAGGCCGTTAGCGGCTAATGAAAAAGCAACCGGGAAACCCGATAGCAGGAAGACCACGAGGGTGGCGAACATGACGGGTGCCATGTTCGCGATAAGAAATTCAGTCATGATCATGCCTCCTTCGCGGCTTTATAAGGGGTTGGAGTGTCTGTCTCAACCAGTTTCATTTGATTTGCTGCGGCAATTGCTTCGATTTCTTCTTGCGGGGTGGTCTGCTGCTTTTCGAAGGCGCTGGCATCAACCTGACCCAGCAAGAAACCGATCCGCTTGATCAACTCGGATATCCCCTGCAGGGTCAGTAGAAGAAATCCAACAGGTATCAACAATTTCGCCGGCCATACGATTAGCCCACCGGCATTGCTCGACATCTCTTGGCTACGTATCGATTCCATGGCGAAGGGAACTGCGAAGTAAAAAATCAGTAGCGTGGCCGGCAATAAGAACAAAAGGAATCCGAAGATATCAATCCATACCTGAGTTCTTTTCGGAAGGCGGCCAACGATGACATCAATCCGAACATGCTCGTTGCGTTTTAGGGTGTAGGAAGAGGCAAGCAGGAAAATCGCGCCGAACAGGTACCACTGGATTTCCAGCCAGGCGTTCGAGCTGATATTGAGTGAGTAGCGCACCAGTGCATTACCGGCACAAATCAGTACTGCGGCCAATAATGCCCAACTGATACTCAGACCAATACGCTCATTGATGGCATCGATCAATTTGGATAGCGACAGGAAGAAGGACATGACGAAGCTCTCTCGAAGAATGGAGGCAGTCGACAGATCCGGTGGCCGCCGATGACCTGATCGTCATCGGTGGGGTCTCCTTATTTGTATTTGTAGACTGCCTGGAAAGTCACCACCGCGAGGCCTGTTGCCCTGTTGCCTGGACGCAGGTGCGGCAAGTGTGCGCAGCAATGTAGCTTCGCTTGAGGAGAGAGACAGTGTTGCCGGGCAATAGCCCGGCTTAGCTGGATTCGAAAGGGCGGTACGCCAAAGTTTATGACGCTTTATTACAACGCGACGGTGTCTTGGCGCAGCCTAGCTATAGCTGTGTTTTGAGTCTTGCGATTGCGGCGCGGACTTGTGTGGGTGCGGTACCGCCAACATGTGATCGCGCCGCGACTGAGCCCTCGAGTGTCAGTGCTGCATGAACATCGGCGTCAATCTGTGGGGAGAAGCGCTGCAGCTCTTCCAAGCTCAGATCGGCGAGATCGCAGCCACGTTGTTCGCAGCTGCGGACGGCATGCGCTACCACTTCGTGAGCATCTCGGAACGGCAGACCTTTCTTCACCAGATAATCAGCCAGGTCGGTTGCGGTTGCGTAACCCTGTAGTGCTGCAGCGCGCATTGCATCCGGCTTGACGGTGATACCGGTCGCCATGTCTGCAAAAATCCGCAAGGTATCCGTCACGGTATCGACGGTGTCGAACAGCGGCTCTTTATCTTCCTGATTGTCTTTGTTGTAGGCGAGCGGCTGTGCCTTCATCAGGGTCAGTAGCGCGATTAAATGACCATTAACACGGCCAGTCTTGCCACGCGCGAGTTCAGGCACATCCGGGTTTTTTTTCTGCGGCATGATCGATGAGCCGGTACAGAAGCGGTCGGCAATATCAATGAAGCCAACACGCGGGCTCATCCAGATCACCAGTTCTTCCGATAGCCGCGAGATATGGGTCATCACCAGAGCCGCAGCAGCGCAAAACTCGATGGCGAAATCGCGGTCTGACACCGCATCCAGCGAGTTATGGCAAACATCATCGAAGCCAAGCGTTGCCGCAACCCGTGCACGATCAATAGGGAAGCTGGTGCCTGCTAATGCCGCTGCGCCCAATGGCAAGCGATTGACGCGCTTGCGGCAATCGGCCATACGCTCGGCATCACGACCAAACATCTCGACATAGGCGAGTAAGTGATGGCCAAAGGTCACTGGCTGCGCTACCTGCAAATGTGTGAAACCCGGCAGGATGGTATCGGCGTGTTGCTCAGCGACCTGTAGTAAGGCTAAACGCAGCGCTTTAAGTAAATCCAGAATGTCATCAATCGAGGCACGCAGATAAAGCCGGATATCAGTGGCTACTTGATCATTACGCGAGCGGCCGGTATGTAGTCGCTTGCCCGCATCGCCGACCAGCTCGGTCAGGCGCTTTTCAATGTTCAGGTGCACATCTTCCAGATCGAGTGACCAATGGAATTTTCCATCCTCGATTTCACTCAAGATCAAGGCCATGCCGCGCTGTATATCAGCGTGGTCTTGGGCACTGATGATGTTCTGCGCAGCCAGCATGTCGGCATGCGCCAGCGAACCCTGAATATCGACGTGCGCCAGGCGTTTATCGAAAAACACGGAGGCGGTATAGCGCTTCACTAGATCAGACACCGGCTCATTGAAGCGGGCAGACCAGGCATCTGCCTTTTTTGAAAATTGATCACTCATGGCGCGATTATAAAGGGCAGGAATAAAGGTCGGGACAATTAGCCAGTATTCCTGAGACCAGCGGCGACACCATTGATCGACAGGTGAATGCCACGATGGACGCGGATATCTGGCTCACGACCTTGGTTGTTCTGGCTACGGTTACGCTTGATCAGCTCGACTTGTAAATGATTCAGCGGATCAAGATAGGGAATACGATTTTTGATCGATCGTGCAAGGGTAGGGTTATTCGCCAAGCGCTCGCGTGAGCCAGTGATCATCCAAAGCGCTTCCAAGGTTTTCTCGTGCTCGGCGGCGATACGGGAAAAGATTGCATTACGCAGTTTGCGATCAGCTACTAGCGAGGCGTAGCGCGAGGCTAGCGCGAGATCTGTCTTTGATAGCACCATGTCCATATTCGACAGCAGTGTCGAGAAGAAGGGCCACTCTTTGAGCATCGCCCGCAGCAGCGCACGTTTTTTGGTAATACTGCCGCTACTCTCATCTTTCAACCATTGATCGACGGCGCTACCGAAGCCGTACCAACCCGGCAGCAGCAGCCGACACTGCCCCCAGGAGAAGCCCCAGGGTATGGCGCGCAGATCTTCAATGCGACGTGTTGACTTGCGTGAAGCCGGCCTTGAGCCGATATTCAGCTCGGCGATTTCTGCGATTGGCGTGGCAGCAAAAAAATAGTCGGTAAAGCCTGGCGTCTCATACACCAGATGCCGGTAAGCGCGGTACGCGTTCTGGGACAGCATTTCCATTACGCGCTCGAACTCGGCCAAGCGCTTCGCTTGTTTGGCATCCGCGTTAGGCGGACGCAGGCTGGCCTCCATTACTGCCGCCACTACCAGCTCGAGGTTACGGCGACCGATTTCGGGGTTCGAGAATTTCGACGCAATAATCTCACCCTGCTCGGTGAGCCGGAACTGTCCGTTCACGGTGCCTGCAGGCTGCGCCAAGATAGCGTCGTGGCTCGGCCCGCCACCGCGACCCACGGTACCGCCTCGCCCATGGAAAAGGCGCAGCTTCACCCGGTGGCGCGCGAATACATCCACCAGCGCGACCTCGGCTTTGTATAACTCCCAGTTCGAGGTCAGGAAGCCGCCATCTTTGTTCGAGTCCGAGTAGCCCAGCATGACTTCTTGCAGCGACTGCTGGTGCTTAACCAGGGCCCGCACTGGCGGTAGCGACAGCCAGCCTTCCATGATCTCAGGCGCATTCCGCAGGTCGGGAATTGTTTCGAACAGCGGAATCACCATCACGCCAGATTCCAGACTACCGTCAGGAAGTATGCGCAGCAGGCCGGTTTCTCTTTGCAGCAGAAGTACCTCAAGCAGATCCGACACAGTTTCCGTGTGCGAGATGATGTAGTTCCTGATAGCACGCTCGCCGAATGCCAGACGAATTTCGCGTGCAGCCCTCAGCACGCCAAGTTCGGACACAGTTTCATCCGAGTAGTTGACGTAAGGGGAGCGCAGTAGCCGCGGTTGCGACAGTTCAGCCCGTAGCAAGGCGAGTTTTTGGTCCTCGCTCAGTTGGCGGTAATCTTCCGACAGACCAGCGACCCGGAATAGTTCGGCGATCACGCGTTCATGTACGTCTGAGCTCTGGCGCATGTCCAGCGTGGCAAGATGAAAGCCAAAAATATCGGCAGCACGTCGCAAGGTATTCAGGCGTGGTCGGGTCAGTGCCAAACCATGATTCGCACGCAGCGAGTCGCCGATCACGTCCAAGTCAGCGATGAAACCGTCAGGGGAGGCATATGGCTCAGCCGACCCAATCTCGTGACGCAAGATATTGGATACACCCAGTCGCCGCGCAGTGGCTGCTAATCGTGCATAAACCAGAATCAGCGCTCGGCGGTAAGGTTCGTCGGTTCGATGCGGCGAATTGTCGGGTGATCCATCCGCCATTGCCTGCAAAGCTGGGCTAACGGATACCAGCAGCGTAGAAATCGAAAGCTCTGCGCCGAGCGCATGAACTTCTTCCAGATAGAACTCGAAAATCGTGGTCGACTGGCGCGACATGGCTTGCTGCATGGTGTTACCGTTGACATTCGGATTGCCGTCGCGATCACCACCAATCCAACTACCCATTTGCACGAATGGGGGCAGGTGTAACTTTCGCAAGTTCGGGTATTGCGTCAGCGTTTCATGCTCGATGTCTTCCATCAGACCTGGTAACTCACGCAGGAAAGTGATGCGGTAGAACGAGAGCGCGTTTTCGATTTCGTCTGCCACCGTGAGTCGCTGGTAGCGCAGCATGCGGGTCTGCCAAAGTTTGGCCACTTCTGCGTGCAGCAGCGCGGTGTTCCGCTCACGTTCAGCGGGGGTATTGGGTTGATCGCGCAGCGCCAGCAAACGCGCGATCTCTCGTCCGGCATCAAGAATGCTTTTACGTTGTACCTCGGTCGGGTGTGCAGTGAGCACGGGTGAAATCAGCGCCCCGTCGTAAAACTGTTGCAGCGTTTTACCAGTGACACCCTGGGTACTGAGCCTCGATATCGTCGCCGCCAGACTGTCGGACTGCGGCGCGGAGCCCGCCAGCAGGTATGCGCGTCGGCGGCGGTTATGGTGCTGATCTTCAGCGATGTTCGCCAGATGAGAGAAATAAGAGAAAGCGCGCACCACGGCATTGGTCTGGTCGCGGCTAAGTTTTTTCAGCAGGCGGTCAAGATCAGCGCCGGCTTCCAAGTCGGATTCGCGCCGGAAGCGTACGGCGGTCTGCCGGATCGTCTCCACCAGCTTAAACACCGCCTCGCCTTCTTGTTGCCGAATGACCTCACCCAGCAGGCGACCGAGCAGGCGAATGTCTTCCCGTAGTGGGGCGTCCTTGTCATCGGATTTTGACGAGCGTGCAAGCGGAGGAGTTCGAAGCGCCATCGTAGTCTCAGTCGGGCTCAGCGCCGCGCTGCCGGAGGTAGTAGGGGTGATAGAATGCGCCGCGGTTAGCGGCCGCTCTGTAAAGCGTCGCTGGCCAAGCGACCTTCCACTGAAAGACCGCATTGAACGCTAAATTTTCTGGAAAACTGATTATCGCCTCGCGCGAAAGCCGCCTTGCAATGTGGCAGGCTGAAACCGTTCGCGCACGCTTGCTGGAATTATATCCGCACAGCACCGTGGAAATCCTCGGCATGACGACGCGCGGCGACCAAATCCTCGACCGTACCTTGTCCAAGGTCGGTGGCAAGGGTCTGTTCGTCAAAGAGCTCGAAGTGGCGATGGAAGAGGGCCGCGCTGATCTCGCGGTGCACTCCTTGAAAGATGTACCCATGGAGCTGCCCGATGGCTTTACCCTCGCCGCGGTGCTTGAGCGCGAAGACCCACGCGACGCCTTTGTCTCCAATGATTTTGACAGCCTGGAGGCCTTGCCACCGGGCGCGATCGTCGGCACCAGCAGCCTGCGCCGACAGTCCCTGATTGCGGCGCGCTTCCCGCAGCTACAGATCCACCCCCTGCGCGGCAACCTCGACACACGACTTGCCAAGCTCGACCGTGGCGAATACGCCGCCATCATCCTCGCTGCAGCGGGTCTCAAGCGTTTGGGAATGGCTGAGCGCATCCGTGCTTTCATTGAACCTGAGCAGAGTTTGCCTGCACCAGGACAGGGCGCGATGGCGATCGAAATTCGTAGTGGCCGAGATGAGCTGATGCAGCTGCTTGCTCCTCTCAACCATGCTGATACTGAATCCGCGGTACGCGCCGAGCGCCAGCTCTCGCGTAGCTTCGGCGGTAGCTGTCAGATCCCGCTGGCTGCGTATGCGACGGTCGACCAGCACGCACTGACGCTAACGGCGATGGTGGCTACCCCTGATGGCAAGCGTATCGCGCGCGCCGTGGTGCAAGGTGCCGCTCACTCGCCCGAAGCAGTTGGGGTGAAGGTAGCGGAGGCGCTAGAAGCGCAGGACGCGACCGCTATCCTCGCCGCCTGCCGCACCGACTGAACACAGCGCGTGGGCAAGGGCGTCGTCATCACGCGTCCTCGAGCGCAAGCCGAAGCACTCGCAGCGCGCCTCGCGCAGCTAGGGGTTGGCGTCCATGTGTTCCCCTTGCTCGAGGTACAGCCACTCCAGGATCCCACAGCCTTGCGCGCTATTTTGTCGCGCTTGGCGGACTACGCCATGGTGGCGTTTGTCAGTCCTAATGCGATCGACGCCACCTTTGCGTACATTGATCGCTGGCCTCAGCATGTGATTGCTGCGGTGGTAGGTGAGGGAAGCCGGCAGGCATTGGCGCGTTACGGTGTCAACGAAGCCACCGCGCGTATCGTCAGTCCGATCGATCCGCACCGTACCGATTCCGAAACCTTGCTTGAGGTGCTTGATCTGCCGGCGCTCATAGGGCGACGTGTCCTGATTATCCGTGCTGAAACCGGCCGCGAGTTGCTGGCTGATCGTTTGCGATTGGCTGGCGTTGAGGTCGAGCAAGTCGCCGCCTATCAACGCGGCATGCCCGACTTCGATGCCGCGCGGCGTGCGCAGTTGAATGCGCTCATGGCTTCTGAGGCATCCTGGATCATTACCAGCTCCGAGGCGCTCCGAAATCTACTGGACATGGTCCGCCTAGTGCACGGGGAGTCGGGTATGACGCAAATCTTGAAAAGCCATTTGATCGTGCCCCATCCCCGTATCGCCGAGACCGCACATGCACTCGGATTTACCCGCGTAACGCAGACCGCATCCGGGGACGAAGCGCTAGTCGCCGCGATACAATCTGCGACATGAGCGACAAACCATTACCCGCCAACCAAGCGCCGTCCGACGCTACCGAGCCTGATGCATCGAAGGCGGCGGATGCAGGTTCGCCCGCGCAAGCTGATGCGTCCACCCGCAAAGATGTCGCTGCATCGACCGAAGCAGTCGGTGCAACCGACTCTGCTACACCTTCCGCTGCAGTAAATACTCCAGACGCCCCGCCTGAAAACACGCATGACGCAACATCAACGCCAGCGACCCCCGAGATACCTGTAGCAATTCAGCCTGCGTCGACCGATCGATCCTGGTGGTGGCCGCGCTGGCCGGATGACAAGGAAGCGCGCCTCAAACTCGTGTTGGGTGGGCTTGCAGTACTACTTGCACTGCAGTGGTGGAATGCGCGCTCCGATATCTCCGATCTAAAGCGTGAGGTTGCGCAGCGACTGCAATCCGGCGAGAACCTGAACAGTCAGACCAAACTGATTGCCGATCGGGTTGATGATCAGCTACGTGTTTTGCAAGGCAAAGTGGCAGTGCTGGAGGCGCGTCAATCCGAGTCACAGAATCAGCAAGCAGCGCTTGAGCAGCTTTACCGAGATCTTGCAAAAAATCGAGACGACTGGGCCTTGGCTGAAATAGAGCAGGTGCTATCCACTGCGAGTCAGCAATTGCAATTGGCGGGCAATGTGCGGAGCGCGCTGGTAGCTTTGCAAAATGCCGACGCGCGTTTATCGCGGGTGGATCGCCCGCAGTTCATTGCGATTCGACGTGCGATCGCGCAGGATGTTGAAAAACTCAAGAGTCTGCCAAGCGTTGATCTGACGGGTGTTGCGGTTCGACTCGATTCCTTGGTTGCTCAAGTCGATGCGATGCCTTTGCTGTCCGATGAGAAGCCAGCGATCGTCGCACCATCTCCAAAAACCAAACTATCCAACCGCCAGAAAATCGAGACCAGCAGCGCTTTTGACTGGCGGGTCGAGATGCAGGAACGCTGGTCCGCTTGGAGCAGCGAGTTGTGGAGTGATCTCAAGCAGCTGATGCGAATTCGTACCGTCACTGCGCCCGAGGCCCTGTTGCTGACACCTGAGCAAGCGTTTTTCGCCCGGGAGAACGTCAAGCTGCGCTTATTGAACGCGCGGGTGGCGTTGTTATCGCGTAATGACGCGGCATTTCGTAGTGATCTGGCAGAGGCCGATCGCGCACTACAGCGCTACTTTGATCTGCGTGATCCGCATACTCGCGCGGGCCGCGAGCTGATCCGTCAGATCCGAGAGAGTGTGCTGAATATAGAAATGCCTACGCTCTCACATAGCCTGGCAGCAGTACGGCAGTCGCGTTCGCGGCCATGAGCAAGGTGCGCCAGTGACCACACGATTTTTTCTTTGGTTAGTTGGCTTATTCGCTGCTGCGATCGGGCTTGCAGTGTTGGCACGCTTTAATCCCGGTAATGTCGTCTTGTTTTATCCACCGTATCGTATCGATATCTCGCTAAATTTTTTCATTGTCATCCTGCTGCTGAGTTTCTTGCTGTTGCTGTTGATTGTGAATACCGTGCGCGCCACCATGGCATTGCCACGCCGTGTTGAGCAGTATCGAGCGATGCGGCAGTTGCGTGAGTCAGGTCGCGCGCTACAAGAGGCACTGCGGGCTTATTTCGAGGGACGTTTTGGCCGAGTAGAAAAATCTGCTCGCAAGGCGGCCCAATCACCTGAGTATGCGGGGCTTGCTGCATTGCTGGGTGCCCGCGCGGCGCAACGTTTGCAAGAGCCGAGCCGCCGCGATCAGTGGTTGAGTGAAGCCGCTACCGACAACAGTTTGCGCACTGCGCGGTTGATGAGCGCGGTTGATCTGTTCTCGGAAGATAATAAAGACCTCGACGCTGCGCTCGCTGCCTTACAAGAGTTGAGCGCGAGTGGTGTCCGTCATGCGCATGCGTTGCGACTGGCGTTAAAAGTGAATCAGAGTGCGCGCAATTGGCCCGAGGTGTTGCGGCTGGTGAGCTTACTCGACAAGCATGACGCACTACACCCCACACTATCGCGTCGTCTGCGTGACATGGCCTACGAGGCGCTGTTGCCCAAAGCAGCGGACGATGCGGAGTCACTCAAAAAGCTCTGGGCGACCATTCCCACGGCCGATCGGCAAAGTACAGCAGTGGCGAGTCTGGGTGCGACCGCCTTCATGAAAATCGGTCGACAGCAAGAGGCTGCCGATATTCTGCAAAAGGCGCTCGCAGTGCAGTGGGACGTAAGACTGCTGCGCGCATATCGGCAATGCGCAGCTCCGGAGGGCTCGGCGACCTTGTTATCGCAAATCGAGCATGTGGAGCAGTGGCTTCGCGAGCGCCCCAATGACGCCGAGCTTGCGCTATTGCTGGGCACCTTGTGTCAAAAACAAAAGCTATGGGGCAAGGCGCAACGCCATCTCGAGCAGGCGGTACTCGGTGCTAGTGATCGCATCACCTTGCAAGAGGCGCATTTGCGTCTCGCGCAGATGTACGAGGCACTGGGGCAGCCCGAAGCGGCAGCGACGCACTTCCGCTTATGTGCCTTGACGACACAAGTACCTAATTCCAAATCAAGCAACTAAGTAACGCCGCTCACACAATCTAGCTGGCTTTCCGTGCATGGATGCGCCCAGCCTTGCGCCCGGTTCAGCAATCCCCACCCCGGAGTGCACATTGGGTGCGTCATTTTGTGTACTTCAATGTGCAAGAGACATTTCCCCAGTCAGCGTATAGCAAGCCGGGGCTCGCTATAATTACGGGTTATTCGAAATTTTCCATCGTTATCAAGGATCGCAATGAGTCTCAATAATGTTCCGGCCGGCCGCGATGTGCCGAACGACTTCAACGTCATCATCGAAATTCCGATGAACGCTGACCCGATCAAGTACGAGGTCGATAAAGAAACCGGTGCACTGTATGTCGACCGCTTCATGGGTACGTCGATGCACTATCCGTGTAATTACGGTTATGTGCCCGATACCATCGCCGATGATGGTGACCCAGTCGATGTGCTGGTGATCACGCCATTCCCGCTGATTCCTGGTGTTGTCGTTCGATGCCGCCCGATTGGCGTTCTGAAAATGACCGATGAATCAGGCGGTGACGCTAAAGTGCTCGCGGTACCCATCGATAAGGTATTGCCGATTTATACCCACTGGCAGAAGCCTGATGACATGAATGATCTGCGTTTGCAGCAGATCCAACATTTTTTCGAGCACTACAAAGATCTCGAGCCGGGCAAATGGGTCAAGGTTGATGGCTGGTATGGCCCTGACGAGGCAAAGAAAGAAATTTTGGCGGGTGTTGAGAACTACAAGCGCGAACTGGATAAGGCCTGACGTATCTAGTTTACGATTTGAACGGGTTGCGCTCGTTCAGTTCGTCGACATACGCCTCCATGCCCTTGCCTTCTTGACGTAGAAAGCGCTCTACAGCGTCTGAAAAAGACGGATGTGCCAGCCAGTGGGCGGACCAAGTTTGCTGCGGTAAAAAGCCGCGAGCCATTTTGTGTTCGCCCTGGGCACCGCCTTCAAATGCGGCGATACGGTGCGCAATACAAAACTCCAGTGGCTGGTAGTACGCAGTTTCGAAGTGCAGGCAAGCGTGGTGCTCGAGACAACCCCAGTAACGGCCGTATAAAGCGCTCTGATCATAAATCAGCAGCGAGGCTGCTATTGGCAGTCCATCGCGTTCAGCAATCACCAGAAGAATATTGTCTGGCATGGTTTCACCGATACGCAAAAAGAAGTCCAGATTCAGGTAGGGCGTTGAGTAATGCTCGCGATAGGTCTGGTCATAGCAACTTTTAAAAAATCGCCAATCAGTGTCGCTTGCATCACGCCCCATCACCTGCCGCAGGGTGATCCCGGCGTCATGTACCTTGCGCCGCTCTGCGCGAATGTTCTTGCGCTTTTTCTGCTCCAGGCTTGAAAGAAATTGCTCGAAATTTTCATAGCCCTGGTTTTGCCAATGAAACTGCACCCCCTTGCGCAGCATAAAGCCAGCTGCCGCAAGTTGTTGCGCCTCGCCCTCGGGTGGGTACAGCACATGGGTAGACGACAAACCGCTATTACGCTGAACGTCTGTTAGCGCGCCGATCAAAGCCTTACGCGCATCCGTGTCGGTAGCCATCAGTCGCGATCCGGTCACTGGCGTGAAGGGAATCGCACTCAGGAGCTTTGGGTAGTAATCCAAGCCATTGCGGCGATAAGCGTCGGCCCAGGCCCAGTCGAATACATACTCGCCATATGAATGAAACTTGGCGTACATCGGCAAGGCTGCCACCAACGCTTCTCCACGCCACAGAGTCAGGTATTGCGGCTGCCAGCCTTTATCGTCTGACGCGCTGCCCGACTCATGTAGCGCGTGCAGGAAAGCAAACGACAGAAAGGGATTGGCATCCGGCTGCGCTTGCACCAATGCATCCCACGCCGGCTGACCCACCTCCGATAATGAAGAGACAATACGCGTGCGATAATCCGAGCTATTCGGCGTTTGAGTCATAGACCGTCGGGCTTTCTATTCATAGGTTTTTTCGTGATGCCAGTCACTGTAGCCCTTGCCCAAATAAACAGCACCGTTGGTGACC
>CAZLJL010000007.1:0-21649 GCA_964559785.1 uncultured Bifidobacterium sp. | reverse complement strand
TGGCGATCCTGACCGAGCTTGCGCAGCAAGCGTCCCACGCCCTCGGCCACCGCACCGCCGATACCACTATCCACCTCGTCAAATATCAAGGTAGGTGTCGCGGTTGAACTGGAAGCGATCACGGAAATCGCCAGTGAGATGCGCGCCAACTCGCCGCCAGAAGCGACTTTCGCCAGTGGTCGTGGCGTCGTACCCGCATGACCAGCCACTAAAAACTCGATCTGCTCGAGACCATGCGCTGCCGGTTCACTCGCGTGCAGCGCAATCTCGAAGCGTCCTCCGCTCATGGATAGCTCCTGCATTGCCTTTGTGACTGCTGCCGATAATGATTTAGCGGCAGTAGCGCGCGCTTTGGAAAGCTGCTTGGCGCTGGCCTGATAAGCTGTTGCCAGTTTTTGCTCTTGTGCGCGCATGGCATCCAGATCGGTCGCATCGGACAGCTGTTGCAACCGGTCTGACAACTGCTCGAGCTCTTGCGGCAAGGCTTCCGGGGCAACATGAAATTTGCGCGCAGCAGAATGCAGCGCCTCCATTCTCGTTTCAACCACCCGCAAACGTGCCGGATCGAGTTCGATGCGGCCGAGGTAATCATTCAAGGCATACACCGCTTCTTGTAGCTGTATACGCGCGGGCTCTAAAGCATCGATGACTGGCTTCAACTTGTCGTCGATATCCACCAGCTTTGCCAGCCTTTGCTCAACAGTGGTCAACTGCGACAGCATTGGGGTCGACTCGGATTCCGACAGCAGATCGAGTGCCTGCTGCGCACCTTCGATCAAGCTAGCCGCATGCGACAAGCGACTATGCTCGCTACACACCTCGACCCACTCGCCGGGCTGCGGGGCGAGCTTCTGTAGCTCGCCAACCTGCCATTCAAGTCGCTCACGCTCAAGCAAGGCTTGCTTGGTGTCACGCTCGAATTCTTCACGCTGTTTGGTGAGTGCGCGCCATTGCTTGTAGGCGGCATTAACTTCCCTCACCCGATCTTGTAATCCGGCATGCGCATCGAGTAGCTGACGTTGGGCGTCAGCGCGCAACAGCGATTGATGGGCATGCTGACCATGAATATCCACCAACAGCTCACCCAGCTCGCGTAGCTGCGTGATGGTGGCGGTTACGCCATTGATGAAGGCTTTTGAGCGACCAGCGTTATCGATCACGCGACGCAACAGCAAACTGCTTTCATCGTTATCGAAAGCATGCTCGCTCAACCAGCTTTGGAGCGATGCGTCCAGTTCTCCCGAGAACTCAGCAACGATATCGGCACGCGCCGCACCCTCACGCACCACGCTGGCATCGGCACGCCCGCCCAGCGCAAGGGTGAGCGCATCAATCAAAATCGACTTACCGGCGCCGGTTTCTCCCGTAAATACAGAGAACCCCGCCGACAGATCAAGCTCGACAAAATCGACAATCACGAAGTCACGGATGGCAAGCGCGCGCAGCATGGGTGAGGCGAGAGAAAAGGAAGCTATTTTAGTTGACCGGAGGTCGATGGATATTCGTTCCAGTGCAGCTTCTCGCGCAGTGTATCGAAATAGGTCCAACCCAGCGGATGGAGAAAGGTCACGACATTGCGGGAACGTTTCAGCAAGACCCGATCGCCGACCTGTAGCTTGATCACCGATTGCATGTCGAAGTTCACGCTGCAGTCACGGCCGCTGGATACCTCGATTTCTATCTCACGATCATCCGACAACACGATCGGACGGTTCGACAGCGCGTGCGGCGCGATCGGTACCATCACGATACCGCCCAGCTGTGGCTGCAAAATCGGGCCGCCCGCTGCCAGCGCATAGGCTGTCGAGCCGGTCGGTGTGGACACAATCAAGCCATCGGAGCGCTGGTTGTACATGAAATGGCCGTCAACCGTAACGCGCAACTCGATCATGCCAGCGCCAGTGCCGCGCGCCACCACCACATCATTGAAGGCCAGCCCTTGAAAGCTGGGCTGACCGTCCCGGATCACGGTGCCCTCGAGTAATGAGCGCTGCTCGGACTCCAATTTGCCGTCCAGCATATCGGCCAGCACCGGAAGCATACGGTCGGAAGGGATATCGGTCATGAAACCGAGCCGACCTTGGTTGACGCCAATCAGCGGCACCCGATAGGGTGCCAGTTGGCGGGCAATGCCGAGCATAGTGCCGTCGCCGCCGACTACGATCGCCAACTGCGCCTGCGCGCCAATCTGGTCTGCGGTGAGCGACTGCGACGCTGCTCTGCCAAGATCAATAGCTGTGGCTGACTCGAAAACTACCCGATGCCCGCGGTGCTCCAAGAAACGCGCAAGTGCAAGCAGATCCTCGACGGCCGGCGGGTCGCCATGTTTACCAATGATTGCAACGGTTGGGAAGGCGGACGGCGTCGACATGGTGCCGATTAGACCATAATTGCACACCCATCTGGAATCATGGGGCGGCGCCCGATAGAATAAGGCTATGCAACTCGATAATCGCGCACAAACACTGCTCAAAGCACTGGTTGAGCGTTACATTTCCGACGGCCAGCCCGTCGGCTCGCGGGCCTTGGCCCGAATCTCTGGCCTTGATCTGTCGCCGGCCACGATCCGCAACATCATGTCGGATCTGGAAGAGCTGGGCCTCGTGGCCAGCCCACACACCTCGGCAGGCCGGATCCCGACGCCGCGTGGCTACCGGCTTTTCGTTGATAGCTTGCTCACCGTCCAAACCATTGATGAGAGCACGGTTGAATCCAAGCTCCATTCGGGTGTGTCGGCACAGAAAACCATCGCCAGCGCGGCGCAGGTGCTATCGCAGCTATCGCAGTTCGCAGGCGTTGTGCTGACACCGCGGCGCGAAGGTACGTTTCAGCAAATCGAGTTCTTGCGGCTGTCGGAGAAACGCATTCTGCTGGTGATCGTGGCACCGAATGGCGACGTCCAAAATCGTCTGCTACTCACCTCAAATGACTACTCACCGTCCGAGCTGGTACAGGCAGCCAACTATATCAATCAGCATTATGCTGGCCTGCCCTTTGATGAAGTTCGTATCAAGCTGAAAGATGAACTTCGTCAACTGCGCGATGACATCACCCAACTCATGCAGGCAGCGGTCGAAGCTGGCAGCGATGCAATGAACGAAGGCGATGATGAGGTTGTGATCTCGGGTGAGCGCAATTTATTGTCGGTCTCTGAGTTAGCCTCCAACATGGGCTCGCTACGCAAGATGTTCGATCTATTTGATCAAAAAACCAGTCTGGCCGCTTTACTGGACACCTCCAGCAGGGCGAATGGTGTGCAGATTTTTATCGGTGGAGAATCGACGCTGGTACCACTCGATGAGATGAGTATCGTCACTGCGCCCTACGAGTCGAATGGACGTATCGTCGGGACGCTGGGCGTGATCGGGCCAACCCGCATGGCTTATGAGCGCGTGATTCCGATCGTGGACATTACCGCCCGGCTGTTGTCGAATGCCTTGTCGCATCCCTGAGCGCAGCGCTTCTGCGGCCTAGCCGCCAGGGCTGGACGAACTCAGCCTAGCTGCCGCGGTGCGGGCAGTTCTCTTTGGTGCAATTGCCGTAGAGCGAAAGCGCATGCTCGGCAAGCTTGAAACCACGCTCGGCGGCAATGTTTTGTTGGCGTTTTTCGATTTCTTCGTCAAAAAACTCTTCCACCAAGCCGCAATCCAGACAGACCAAATGGTCGTGGTGCGCGCCCAGATTAAGCTCGAACACCGCTTTACCGGACTCGAAATGATTGCGCGACAGCAGGCCAGCTTGCTCAAACTGCGTCAGCACTCGGTAAACGGTTGCCAGTCCGACATCGAGATTTTCGGCCAGTAGCTGCTTGTACACATCTTCCGCCGACAAGTGCCGGACCAGACTACCCTGGAAAATTTCCAGAATTTTCAGACGGGGTAGCGTGGCCTTGAGACCGCTCGATTTCAGATCGGGAGTGTGATGCGGCATGATTTATCGGTAAGCAGCGTGAACTGCCTTATCATATAGTGTTTCGCGTTCCGCGCCATTTTAGCGTCCTCATCATGTCCCAGCCGTTTACCAATTCGCGTCGCCCACTCCTTGTCGTGGGCTTGGTCGCGCTATCCATCGTGTTGAGCGGCTGCGTCAGCAAGCTATTCACAGAAAACGAACAGCCGGTTCAGCCTGTCGCGACTGGCATTACCCAGCGTGTTCAGCAAAGCAAGCTGTTCGGTGTGCTGCCGGTATATCGTCCAGATACCCAGCAAGGGAATTTCATCTCCCAAGAGCAAGTTTCCCAGCTTCAGGTCGGGATGACACCGGCGCAGGTTCGATTTCTGCTCGGTACACCCCTGCTGAACGATGTATTTCATGCGGAGCGCTGGGACTACCCGTTTCTGATGAAACGCGGCGACGGTACGGTGACCACCAGCCACGTGGTAGTGCATTTCAAAGAAGGTCGCGTCTCACAATTCGAAGGCGCTGAACTACCTAACGAAAAAGAATACCTTCGGCTGATTGCTGCGCCGAAGAAGTAAAGCCTACCGAGACCCCCATGAACCCACTGAAGATCGCGGTGGCCGGCGCATCCGGCCGCATGGGCCGCATGCTGATCGAAGCCATTGATGCTGACCCCGACACCCAGTTGGCCGGTGCACTGGATGTCGCCGGCGCACCGGGCCTCGGTGCTGATGCTGGCACTGGCTTGGGTCGTACGCTGGGCGTGAATATCGAATCTTCATTGGAAGTGGGGCTCGCTAATGCCGAGTTCCTGATTGATTTCACCCGTCCTGTAGGCACGCTGGCGCATCTTGATTACTGCGCAGCGCACGGCATCAAGTTAATCATTGGCACCACTGGCTTTGACGATGCCGGCAAGGCCGCCATCGAAGCAGCCGCACAACGTACCGCCATCGTGTTTGCGCCCAACATGAGCGTTGGTGTAAATGTCACGATGAAACTGCTTGAGCTGGCAGCCAAGAGTTTCTCGCACGGCTACGACATCGAGATTATCGAGGCACACCATCGGCACAAGGTCGATGCGCCGTCTGGCACCGCACTAAAAATGGGAGAGGTCGTGGCCAATGCACTAGGCCGTGATCTGAAACAAGTCGGCGTATTTGCTCGCGAGGGCGTGACCGGTGAGCGCGATCCTTCCTCGATCGGCTTTGCCACCATTCGCGGCGGCGATATCGTGGGCGATCACACCGTTTTGTTCGCCGGTATTGGTGAACGTATCGAGATCACGCACAAGTCTTCCAGCCGTGTCACCTATGCGCATGGCAGCTTGCGCGCCGCTCGCTTCCTGCAGCACAAAGCCACTGGCCTGTACGACATGCAGGACGTGCTCGGCCTGCGCTGAGTCGCAGCCGAAGCCTTGCCGTGCCAACCATGAGGCCGTCCGCGTTTGCCGTTGCTATCGCGCTACATGGGGCACTGATCGCGTTGGTGCTGTCCGGCGCGCTCGAAAAACCCCACACCGAAGTTGAGCCACCGCCGGTGATTGTGCAATTGCTGACCCCGGCACCGCCACCCAAGCCCGAACCACCGCCGCCCGAGCCGCCAAAACCAAAACCCCCGAAACCCGAGCCCCCAAAGCCGGAACCGGTAAAGGCCCAACCACGGCCGGAGCCGCCGCCGCCTGAGCAACCCAAACCCGAGCCTGCCAAGCCAGAAGCGCGGCCCGAGCCGCGCCCGGAGCCAGCCAAACCCGAGCCAGCGCCCACCCCAGCTGCAGCGCCTGCGCCAGCTCCGGTGAGTCCGCCGGCACCGCCACCCGCACCGCCACCTGCACCGGCACCGACCGCGCCATCGGTGCCGAAGGCGAGTACACGCACCGAGGTCAGCATTTCTGCAAGCTACGCCGCCGCCAACCGCAAGCCGGAGTACCCCAAAATGTCCCTGCGCTTAGGCGAACAAGGCACAGTGGTACTCACGGTGATGGTGAAGAGCGACGGTAGCGCAAGCGACGTGGAAGTAAAATCCTCCAGTGGCTTCGCGCGGCTCGATCGCGCAGCAGCTGATGCAGTAAAAACCTGGCGCTTCAACCCCGCCACGGTCGACGGCAAAGCCATCGACAAATCCTACGAAGTTCCGATCACCTTCAAACCGCCCAACTGAACCACCATGAATGACACCATGACCCAAAGCCTCGGCTTTGCCCACTACTGGGCGCAAGGCGACGCAGTAACGCATAGCGTTGCCTACCTGCTGCTGATCATGTCAATTGCCAGCTGGTATTACATCCTTTCAAAAGCATGGATCTCATGGCGGATTCGCAAAAGCGCCGATGCAGTCGAGCATTTCTGGGATGCCGCCAGCATGGACGATGCCATTGCGTTGCTGAGCCACGCAGATACTGAAAAGGTGTACGCACCGCTGGCAACGCATGCCGTCGACGCGGTCAGAGTCAAGGCCAATAGCAGCTCATTGAATGCCAATGTTGACCAAGGTGAGTTGGTGACCAGAACCTTGCGCCAGCAGATCAACCGCGTTTCTCAGCGTCTGGAAAGCGGACTGACGCTACTGGCTTCAGTCGGTTCGACGGCGCCATTCGTAGGCTTGTTCGGTACCGTCTGGGGCATCTACCATGCACTCGCGGCGGTCGCGATGTCGGGCACCATACAAATCGACAAAGTCGCTGGTCCGGTAGGTGAAGCACTGATCATGACAGCCATCGGCTTGGTGGTCGCGATTCCAGCGGTGCTTGGCTATAACGCCTTCACCCGGGTCAATCGACTCACACTGGGCGAGTTGGATGCATTCGCACATGACCTACACGCTTTCTTGACAACAGGTGCACGCATCGGTACTGCGCGTGGTCGCTTGAGCTAGGCGAGGAGAAGATCATGGCATTCGGCGGATTCAACGATAACGGCCACCAAGCACCGATGGCAGAAATTAACGTCACCCCGATGGTGGATGTGATGCTCGTGCTGTTGGTGATTTTCATCATCACCGCACCGCTGTTTACCCATGCGGTAAAGCTCGAGCTACCTACCGCATCCTCGGCACCGGCGCCAGAAAAGCCCGAGAGCATCACCCTTTCCATTAATGCCGAGGGAAAGCTATTCTGGAACAACAACTCGGTGAGCCTCGACGAGTTAGGCACACGGTTCGCGACAGCCGCTCAGAAAAAACCGCAGCCGGAGCTACAACTGCGCGCCGACAAATCAACACGCTATGAAGTGATTGCGCAAGTGATGGCATCCGCGCAAAACAATGGCATGACAAAAATCGGTTTCGTCACCAACCCCAAAGATGTGAGTCGCTAAGTGAACGCTGTAGATCAATCCATGCAAGACAAATACAGCCCGACCGATGTCGAGCGCAATGCGCGCGCGCACTGGCAAGCGATTGACGCCTACAAGGTAATCGAGCACGCACGCGATGCCGAGGGTAACGAGAAGAAAAAATTCTACGCTTGCTCGATGCTGCCCTACCCCTCGGGCAAGCTGCACATGGGCCATGTGCGTAACTACACCATCAATGATGTGATGGCGCGTCAGCTGCGCATGAAAGGCTATAACGTACTGATGCCGATGGGCTGGGATGCGTTCGGCATGCCCGCAGAAAATGCTGCGATGGCGAACGGTGTGCCGCCAGCGCAATGGACCTACGCCAACATCGCGCACATGAAGCAGCAGATGCAGGCGATGGGTCTGGCGATTGACTGGTCGCGCGAGATGGCGGCTTGCAGCCCTGAGTACTACAAGTGGAACCAGTGGATGTTCCTGAAGATGCTCGAGAAGGGCATCATCTACCGCAAAACAGGCACGGTGAACTGGGATCCGATCGATCAAACCGTGCTGGCAAATGAACAAGTCATCGACGGCCGCGGCTGGCGCTCGGGCGCCCTGATCGAGAAGCGCGAAATCCCGATGTACTACGTCCGCATCACCGATTACGCGGAAGAATTGCTCGATTGCGTTGAGCACAAGTTACCCGGCTGGCCAGAGCGTGTACGCATCATGCAGGCCAACTGGATCGGCAAATCAACGGGCGTGCGTTTTGCCTTCCCACATGAAATCAAAGGGCAGGATGGTCAACTAATCAGCGACGGCAAGCTATGGGTATTTACCACCCGTGCCGACACCATCATGGGCGTGACCTTCTGCGCAGTGGCGCCTGAGCATGCGCTGGCAACTCATGCAGCGCATAACAATCCAGCACTGGCGGCATTCATTAATGAGTGCAAACAAGGTAGCGTGATCGAAGCCGATATGGCGACGATGGAAAAGAAGGGCATGCCGACTGGCCTGTTCGTGACGCATCCAGTAACTGGCAAACAAGTCGAAGTGTGGGTTGGCAACTATGTGCTGATCACCTACGGCGATGGCGCCGTGATGGGTGTGCCCGCACATGATGAGCGCGACTTCGCCTTCGCGAAGAAATATCAACTGGCGATCGAACCCGTGATCGCCGTCGAGGGTAAAACCTACAGCACCGACGCCTGGCAAGACTGGTATGCCGACAAAGAGCAAGGTATCTGCGTCAACTCCGGCAAGTATGATGGGCTCAGCTATCAAGCAGCCGTAGATGCTGTTGCCGGTGATCTTGCCGCACACGGCACTGGCGAGAAAAAAGTGACCTTCCGACTTCGCGACTGGGGAATTTCACGCCAGCGCTACTGGGGTACGCCGATCCCGATGATTCACTGCACGACTTGTGGTGACGTGCCAGTACCGGAAAAAGACCTGCCGGTTGTACTGCCGGAAGATTGCGTACCCGATGGCAGCGGTAACCCACTCAACAAACACGAAGAATTCCTGAAAGTCGATTGCCCACAATGCGGTCAAGCAGCGCGTCGTGAGACCGACACCATGGATACCTTCGTCGATTCGTCTTGGTATTACATGCGCTACTGCTCGCCGGGTTCGAACGATGCGATGGTCGATGCGCGCAATGACTACTGGATGCCGATGGATCAGTACATCGGTGGTATTGAACACGCCGTGCTGCATCTTTTGTATGCGCGCTTCTGGACCAAGGTCATGCGCGACTTCGGACTAGTCAAATTCGATGAGCCTTTTGTCAATTTGCTGACGCAAGGCATGGTGCTGAACGAGACCTATTATCGCGAGGACAGCGCCGGCAAAAAAACTTGGTTCAACCCGGAGGATGTAGCGCTGGCACATGACGACAAGGGTCGTCCTGTTTCAGCCACACTGAAAAGTGATGGCCAGCCGGTTCAGATCGGTGGCACCGAGAAAATGTCGAAGTCGAAAAATAATGGCATTGATCCGCAAGCCATTATTGATCAATACGGCGCTGATACTGCGCGGCTGTTCACTATGTTTGCTTCTCCGCCCGAACAGACACTGGAATGGTCAGGCGCGGGCGTCGAAGGTGCGCATCGCTTTCTGCGTCGAGTCTGGAATTATGCGCAGTCACATGCAGCCGACCTCGATCCGGTGTTAAGCGTCAGTGGCGCTGATGACGCCGACATCAAGACGCTGCGTCTTGAGATGCACAAGCTGCTGCAACAGGCTGATCATGACTACAGCCGTCTGCAGTACAACACTGTGGTGTCGGCCTCGATGAAAATGCTCAACTTGCTGGAGGCAACCACACTGCCGCCAGCGCCTGCTTCTCGTGCAGCGTTAGGGGAATGCGTTAGCATCTTCTTGCGGGTGCTCTACCCTGTCGCGCCGCATCTGACCCACGTGCTGTGGACGGCTCTTGGCTATTCACAGGCGCATGGCGATTTACTGGATGCGCCTTGGCCGCGAGTTGACGGCAGCGCATTGGAGCAATCGCATATCGAGCTGATGATTCAGGTGAACGGTAAACTTCGCGGCAAGATCACCGTCGCCAAATCGGCAGACAAGGCCAGTATCGAGTCCGCTGCGCTAAACGACGAAAATGTAAAAAAATTCGTCGAGGGCGTGCCGAAAAAAATCATCATCGTGCCCGGCAAACTGGTCAATATCGTCGCCTGAAGGAGAATGTATTGAATAGATTCATCCGTTACGTCACACTTGGCGTACTCATCATGTTGCTGGCGGCCTGTGGGTTTCAGCTGCGTGGGTGGTCACCCGAAAGCCGACTGACTATTGAGTCTATCTATCTCGATGTACCGATCGGTACACCGCTCGAACGCGATCTTCGCACCATAATCCGTGCCAACAACACCCAATTGACCGAGGATGCGAAATCCGCGTTGGTGACACTGCGTGTACTCTCTCAGGCACAAGAAAAAAAAGTACTGACGCTAAATGCTCAGGGCAAGGTGCGAGAGTTCAGCCTGACTTACCGGGTAAGTTTCGAAGTCACCGACGCAAAAAATAACAAGTTACTTCAACCGCCTGAAATCGCGCTGCAATTCATCCTCCCATACAGTGAAGAACAGGCACTGGCGAAGGAACAAGAAGAACGCATGACCTTCGAGGATTTGCGTCGCGATGCCGTTGCGCAAATCATGCGTCAGCTGGCGCGAGTCAAGCTGGAACAGCTATAAGCCATGCAGGTGCGCGCCGACGCGCTCGATGCGCATCTCGACAAATCTCTGGCGCCTCTGTACGTCATCAGCAGTGATGAGCAGCTTCTTTTATTTGAATTAGCCGATCGAATTCGTGCCAAGGCGCGTGCAGCGGGCTTTTCCGAGCGCGAGGTTCTGGTCGCCGAGCGCTATTTCAAATGGGGTGAGCTGCAGTCGGTACAGCAGTCGATGTCCTTGTTCGGCGACCGCAAGCTGATCGAACTGCGCATCCCCAGCGGCAAACCGGGCAAGGAAGGTGGTCAGGCATTGCAAGACTATGCGGCCACTTGCGTGGAGTCCGAAGCGGGCGAGACGCTGACCATGATCACGCTACCCAAGCTCGACTGGGCGACACAGAAAAGTGCTTGGGTGACTGCCTTGCAGCGGCATGCGATCTATATCGAGATTCCCAACATCGAGCGGCATCAGTTGGCGCAATGGATAGGGCAACGACTCGCGAACCAAGGCCAAAGCGCTGACAAGAATGCGCTGGAGTTCATGGTCGAACGTGTCGAAGGTAATTTGCTGGCGGCCCACCAAGAAATCCGTAAATTAGCCTTACTGTATCCTGAAGGCAGACTATCGCTGGATCAGATACAAGACGCAGTGCTGAATGTCGCGCGTTACGATGTGTTCAAACTCTCCGAGGCGATGCTGTCTGGCGATCTGGGTCGGGTCACGCGCATGCTGGAAGGCTTGAAGGGGGAGGGCGAGGCCTTGCCCTTGGTGCTATGGGCAATCAGCGAGGAGATCCGCACACTGCTGAAGCTGAAAATAGGTAGCGACGAGGGCCGACCGCTTGCGGCCATGCTGAAAGAGTATCGGATCTGGGGCCCACGCGAACGTCTGATGGCACCAGCGCTGTCGCGCGTTAAACTCGCGACGCTGCGTGATGCACTGGCGAAAGCAGCGCAAGTCGACCGTATGATCAAGGGATTACGCGCCAAAGATTTTGCCGGTGATGCATGGGATGCACTGCTTCAACTGGCGCTGTTCGTAGCAAGGAAATAATACTGATGGATATTCAACACTACATGACCGACATTGGTCGCGCTGCGCGTAAGGCGTCACGCGCCATGGCCAAGGCTGACACTGCCGCGAAAAACCGCGCGCTGCAACTCATTGCGGCAGCGATTCGACGTGATGCGGCATTGCTCACCGCAGCTAATCAAAAAGACTTGGATGCTGCGCGCGCCAATGGTCTGGCAGCCGCCATGGTGGATCGCCTGACCTTGTCTGAAAAAGCTATCGCAACAATGGCCGAGGGATTAGAGCAAATTGCTGCACTGCCCGACCCCATCGGCGAAATCACGAATATGAAGCACCGCCCGAGCGGTATTCAGGTCGGGCAGATGCGGGTACCGCTGGGCGTGATCGGTATTATTTACGAGGCCAGACCAAACGTGACCGTCGATGCCGCCGGGCTCTGCATCAAGAGCGGCAACGCAACGATTTTGCGCGGTGGCTCCGAGGCTATCCATTGCAACCAGGCGCTGGCAAAGCTGGTCAAGGAAGGACTGGCCGGCGCAGGGCTACCCGCTGCAGCAGTTCAGATCGTCGAAACCACCGACCGGGCGGCTGTGGGCGCGATGATCACCATGCCAGAGTTCATTGATGTCATCGTCCCACGCGGTGGCAAGGGTCTCATTGAGCGCCTGATGAAGGATTCCAAGGTACCCATGATCAAGCACCTGGATGGCATCTGTCATGTTTACATCGATGACAAAGCTGACATCGCCAAAGCATTACCTGTAGCCTTCAATGCAAAATGTCATCGCTATGGAACCTGTAACACCATGGAGACGCTCGTTGTCGCGCGTGACATTGCCCAACATGCTCTACCCGAATTAGCCAAGTTGTTTGCTGAAAAACAGGTAGAGCTACGTGCCGACGCGGAAGCAATGCAGATACTGGCTGGCTACCCAATGCTGAAAGCGGCAACCGAGGAAGACTGGCACACTGAATACCTTGATGCGATTCTCTCGGTGAAGATTGTCTCGGGTGTCGACGAGGCGATTGATTTTATCAACACCTACTCATCGCAGCACACCGATAGCATCATCACGGAAGATTATTCTCGCGCCCTGCAGTTCCTGCGCGAAGTCGACTCAGCATCGGTAATGGTGAATGCCTCGACACGCTTCGCTGACGGCTTCGAATACGGACTCGGCGCCGAAATCGGTATCTCGAACGATAAACTCCATGCACGCGGTCCGGTTGGCCTGGAGGGACTTACCTCGCTCAAGTTCGTGGTGCTGGGTCACGGCGAGGTACGGGTCTAAGCGATATGGCCTATCTCTGGATAAAAACCGTTCATATCGTGCTGGTGGCATCCTGGTTCGCGGGTTTGTTCTATCTACCGCGCATCTTCGTAAACTTGGCGATGGAAACCGAACCCGCAGCGATTGATCGCTTGCTGCTGATGGCGAACAAGTTATATCGCTTCATGACCATCTTAATGATTCCTGCGCTCGCGCTCGGATTAATACTCTGGCTTTACTACGGCGTCGGGCAGCAGAGCCTGTGGATGCATGTGAAGCTGCTGATCGTACTGGTGCTGGTGGGCTATCACCACCTCTGCAAGCGATTACTTAAAACGTTTGAGCGCGGCGAGAATGTCCGGAGCCATGTCTGGTACCGCTGGTTCAATGAGCTGCCCGTGATCGGGATGTTCGCCGCGGTCGCCCTTGTGATCATCAAGCCTGTATAAGTTCGGGAGAAACCTAATGGCAAAGATCGTTGAGTATTTCGTTGTACCGCAATCGCCATGGACTTATTTGGGACATCAGCGTTTCACTGCCATCGTGAATAAGCATCATGCACAAGTAGTACTGAAACCTGCAGATATGGTGAAGGTGTTTGCAGCTAGTGGTGGCGTACCGGTGGCACAACGCCCTGCGCAGCGTCAGGCGTATCGTCTTGCCGAGCTGGCACGGTGGAGCAAATTTTTAGAGATTCCTTTGAATATTCACCCGGCGTTTTTTCCGGTGGCGGGAGATCCCGGTTCGAAGCTAATTATCGCTGCACTTCATCAGAATGGCACCGATGCGGCGATGACGTTGCTCGGTGCACTGGGCCGCGCCTGCTGGGCAGAAGAAAAAAATATCGCCGACCCGGACACTTTAGTGGCCGTCGCGAATGCTATTGGCTTGGATGGTAACGAGCTACTGAAATACTCTGCTAGCCAAGAAGCAGCTGATGAGCTTCAGCGCAATACGGAAGAAGCCATTGCAGCACAAGTTTTTGGTGTTCCCTGGTACCGTATTGATGGCGAAGGATTCTGGGGACAGGATCGGTTGGATTTTGTCGAGCGAGCGCTGCAGAAAAGCTGATGAAAAATGCTGACTTCCGGCCTACGCTGGGATGCCTGCTTTGAAGTTGTTGGTATTCATTTAAATCAATCCGCACTAAACTGAAGTTATCCGTATTTGAACTGCCGCCCCGGCGCAGACCAGGTTCCAGTAGCTGGTTAATTACTCTGAAATATCTTGTCGTGCTTACCGTAGCTCGACAATCACGGATAAAAGGTACGCCATGTCATATTCCTTCTTCTGTCCCTGCCCTCGCGGACTGGAAATCGCACTCGCCGAAGAACTCCATGAAATCGCAGCACACAGCCGTACGCTGAAGATACACAATAGCGTTCCCGGTGGCGTGCATTGCTCTGGTACGTTGCAAGATGCGATGCTGTTGAATTTGTACTCCCGGATAGCATCACGTGTGCTTTTACGTATCGCGCAATCGGGCTACTTGAACGAAAACGATGTCTATGATCTTGCGCTTGGTGCACCTTGGGAAGACTGGTTTGACCTGGAGCACACCATCCGCGTTGATGTGAACGCCATCAAATCACCCCTTAAGAGCCTCGAGTTCGCAACCCTGCGCATTAAAGATGGTATCTGTGATCGTTTCCGTGATCGCGTTGGAAAGCGTCCATCGGTTGATACGCGCACGCCAGACATGCGGATTTGGGGCTTTCTCGATGCGCGCACGGTCACGGTCTATTTGGATACCTCGGGAGAATCTTTATTCAAGCGTGGCTGGCGACTGGACACCGGTGACGCGCCGCTACGCGAGAACCTCGCCGCCGGTCTGCTGCGCACCGCTGGATGGAAACCCGGTACGCCGCTATTTGACCCGATGTGTGGCTCAGGCACGCTGCTGATCGAAGCTGCGCAAATACTGGCCGGCATTGCCCCAGGAATGAACCGTCGCTTCGCTTTCGAGAAATTCAAGGTATTCAAGCAAACGGACTGGGATGCGGCACGTGCCACCGTCAAGCCATCAGCCCTTCCGCACCACCCCACGATTTTTGGGAGTGATATCTCTGGCGATATGCTGGTGATGGCTCGTAACAACCTGCAACGCGCCGGGATCAGCTTTGATGTACCGCTAAAACAGATCGATGCACAAGAAGTGAAGCCGCCGACGGGGCTTCCGGGCCTGCTGATTACAAACCCGCCGTACGGCGAACGTATTGGTATGCGCGGCGATCGCTCACAAGAGCCGGATGAGCTTGCCACTGCTTTTTTTAGTGCATTTGGGAGCATCTTGAAGCAGCGCTTTGCCGGCTGGACTGCCTGCCTCTTTACTGCAGATCTGACGCTCCCTCGTATGCTGCGATTAAAGGAATCAAAAAAAACGCCATTTTTCAACGGCGCTATTGAATGCAGACTATTCCGCTTTGAGCTAGTGGCAGGGTCGAATCGGAAAACATCACAATCAGTTTAAATTTCAATACTGCCGCTTGCGAATACTGCGCACAAAAGAAAACCTAATCACCAGCTGGGATATTCCAGCCTTCTGCGCGAACGAGCGGATTACCAATAGACCAATCTCCGCTCGGCTCAATCACGACGCGGACCTTGATGTTCAAAGAAGCATCAGCAATATCTGAAGTAGCATTATCACCTGTCATCCGCCTCACACTAAGGGGCTTCGCTCCGTTAATTTCATTCGAGGCGTTGGATTCATAGTCGAGAATGATTCTACCCGCGGCGTCTTTCTCGAACACATAATTCGCTCTTAGCGTTGCCAATGGCATTATGGGCGTTTCATCATGTAATCGAAGAATTGACTGAGAAATATTGCTTGAATCAGTTCGGAGGAACAAGATATTTTTCAAGAAGTTTCCAAGATTTTGGGAGGCAATATTGCTGACAATCTTGGCGAGCTCACCATTTTCCCCTGGCCCTACTAATGCGATGAATTGATCAGAATCGATAATCTTGTCTAGCGTGCCATCTGATTTTTTGGCGAAGTAGTTCGAATGGTCAAAATCGCGGAGAAAAGTACGCTTTAGGGTATCGGCATTTTTTCTGCTGAGTCCGGTAACTGGATCTTTGGCATCGACATTTTCGTGATCCCACGGCTTCATAAACGCAGCATCTGCTGCATTCTCTACAAATTTAACGAATTCAGGATCATTTAGATCCACTACGGTATCGATCACGGCATATTTCATGCGCCAAGCAATTTCAGCATTTAGTAATTTAAGCTTTCCATCACCCTGAAAGTTGGGATAAGACTTGAGAAGATTCGTTAACTTCGCATCAAACTGTAGCGATTGTTGGGCAGGTATTGCGTTCCGGTAAGCATCGGTTTGGCAATACTTTGCCATTTCAATCGCAATATCCTGGCGCTCGTCAATCGTAAGCCCGGCTAGCTGAGGATCGGCCCTACCCGGCGAAGACTGCTTTGGTGGCGATGATTTTTCTGCTTGGCTGCGATGACCACGCGGCGAGATATTTTGTGCAAAATCGGAAATGCTTTTTGTGAATTTGCTGAATTGTTCAGTAAGATTTTCCTCGAATCTCTTGCTCCAACGCTTACCAGAATCTTTCGTAGTAGCCCCGTGTTCGGTACTGCCGACGGAATTCGATCTGATTGAGGAAGATGGGGATGAACCGGCAGCCTGAATGAACTCATCGGCTATGAGATGCGCCGGTAACTCAGGTAAATCGATATTCGATGTAGAGAAGCTTGCTTTTCGATTAGCCGAAATTCTAGGCGTTGAACTGGTTAGATTTGGCTGGGACGCGGCACTCGTTAGTTTCTGATTGCTGTCGTAAATGATGCCATCAGAAAGTACTGTTTGGCTAGATGGGTTATTTTTTCCAGCAATATCTGCCTGCTTGTTCACCGACGCTGGCACCACAATCTTTGGCATTTTCAAATAAGATGGGAGTGGTATTGCATTTAAGTCGGCAGCCTCGTTGCGCAGTTGCTGGTGCGTATTTCGGCTTTTTTTCTGCGCTTCTAATTCCTGCCAAGATTTATTCATCTGTTCAATACGATTATTCATAGCGGCATCCAGGAAGTTACTCAGGCTGAACTTTGGGTAACCTAAAGCATCGGTCTGTTCCGATGCTGGACGCCTGATCTGTCAGCGTAAAGATGTTTTTCCAGGATGGTGAACGCTGTGCTGAATAAACTCCTGTAGAACATCGATAAAAACTACTGCCTACGATTTGGCATTTGAAGCACAGGGTGCGGGTTATTGCCCGCAATTAGGCACTAGCAGGATTTTTCAAGAACGGGACTGCAGGCTGCACACGTTACTAGTACGGACAAAAAAAATGCCGCTCATCAGAGCGGCATTTTTCTTCACAGGGGGACTTAGTCAGCTTTCTTATCGCCCTTACCAAACCAACCCGATACCGTATCCTTGGTCGAGTCATACGCTGAAGACATGGTCTCGCAGCCCGACGACATTAGTACAACAGCCAACAAGACAGAGATGCTTAGGCAGTTTTTCACTATTTTCATTTATGGTCTCCAATAAACAAGCGGCCAAGCCTGAGGTACGCTGAATAGTACGTGCTGACAAACCCCGGCACCCTCAATACCAGGCTCTCGCTACGCAGGCTTTTATTTTAGTTTACCAACTGCGGGTGCGGTTGATTATCGGGAATTTCTCTGCCGAGATCGATAGCAAATTACTATTTTGATATTCTTATCCAACTCGTCCGGTAAAATCCGGTCACGTGCGGGTGTAGTTCAATGGTAGAACGGCAGCTTCCCAAGCTGCATACGAGGGTTCGATTCCCTTCACCCGCTCCATCCTACCCTTGTCGATGACTGAACCCCTTAATCCAAGCGCACGGCGCGCCCTGCCCTACGATCCGACTGAGCGCCGCATTCGCAGCTTTGTCACGCGTATGGGCAGGCTATCGGACGGGCAGGCGCGTGCGCTTGAAACGCTCGCACCTCGGTACTGTCTACCGTTTGAAAAGTCGGTACTCGACCTCGAGAAGACCTTCGGCCGACACGCCCCCACCATCCTTGAGATCGGTACCGGCATGGGGGAGACCACCGCCCATATTGCGGCCCTGATACCCGACACAAATTTCATCGGCGTCGAGGTGCACACACCGGGCATCGGCAGCTTGCTGAAAATGATCGATGAGCAGAGCTTGAGCAACCTACGGCTGATTCAGCATGATGCGGTCGAGGTCGTGACCCATCAGCTGGCACCAGCGTCACTGGCTGGCGTGCATGTATTTTTTCCAGATCCATGGCATAAGGCGCGGCATCAAAAACGTCGCCTGATTCAGGCGCCTTTTGTCGAGCTACTTGCC
Organism: uncultured Bifidobacterium sp.; assembly: GCA_964559785.1. Classification (GTDB taxonomy): domain Bacteria; phylum Pseudomonadota; class Gammaproteobacteria; order Burkholderiales; family Burkholderiaceae_D; genus Pernthalerella. The sequence continues at coordinate 3,649 of CAZLJL010000007.1, read as the reverse complement.
TCACGCATTGCAGTCGGCGGCTACTTACACTGCGCTACCGACTGGGAAGACTATGCAGTACAGATGCTAGACGTCTTGTCTTCCAACACCAGCCTGCGCAACACTGCGGAAGCTTATGCGGAGCGACCAGCATACAGACCGGTGACAAAATTTGAACGGCGCGGGCTACGGCTAGGTCACGGCGTCTGGGATCTTGTATTCCAACGTCAATGAGGCGCGCCTGGGCGATCTGAGGGAGTCAGTCTTAAAAATTCAGTACTTCACTCAGTCCATTGCACCCAGCCCGTCCATGCAGTGACCAAGATAAGTACGCCAAAGATGATTCGGTACCAAGCGAACACCATGAAATCATGCGAGCTGATATACCGCAGCAGCCAGCGCACACACAAAAAGGCGGAGATGAATGCCGACAAGGCACCTAGCCCGAACATGGGCAAGTCAGCCACGGAAAGTAGTGCTCTTTCTTTGTAAAGCGAATAGGCGGTTGCACCAAACAAGGTAGGAATCGCAAGAAAGAAAGAGAATTCGGTCGCAGCTTGACGAGATAAGCCAAACGCCATGGCACCGATGATGGTGGCACCCGAGCGGCTAGTACCCGGAATCAGCGCAAAGCACTGTGCAAGCCCAACTTTCAGCGCATCGAGCGCACTCATATCATCGACCGAGTCGACCCGAGAATAGACCACGCGACGGTGCCGCCTCTCGATGATGATGATGATAAAAGCACCGACAATGAATGCCAATGCAACCGGTACAGGTTTAAATAGATGCGCTTTGATCGCCTTGCCAAAAGCAAGGCCAAGTATCACCGCGGGCAGGAACGCGATTAGCAGATTGACGACGAAGCGACGCGCTGTAATGTCGTGGCGAAAATCCAGAATCACGCGTGCGATCTTGACCCGATACTCCCAACATACGGCCAGCATGGCACCGGCCTGAATCACAATCTCGAATACCTTCACTTTTTCGCCGGTGAAGTTCAGCAGACTACCGGCAAGAATCAAATGGCCGGTCGAGGAAATTGGCAGGAACTCGGTCAAGCCCTCGACGATGCCCATGATGATGACCTTGATGGCGAGGGAAATTTCCATGCGGGAGAAAGTTTAATGAAAAGCGGGGTAGAGGTACTTTGCGAAACAGTGCTGACTTGCAGGTTTCGCTTACCTTGCGCTTGCGAAGCTTACCACGGGGTAGTTATCTGGGTCGTGTCCGCCATAAAGTCTGCGCCATTACCGATATGTGGCTGTCCACAAAAAACAGGCGAACCTGAAAAGGTCCGCCTGGCTATCGCGCTATGGCTACTCCGCTGGGTATTAATACCGCGTTTACGATTTCGGCTCGTTTGAGCTTTCAGTCTCGACGTCAGTACTGTCGCTCGGCTCGGTCCGGCTCGCACTTTCCTCTTCGGCGAATGGACTTTTTCTCAGCTGAGACAAGTCGAGTGAAATCGCTGAGGAGGCCGAAAAAATGGTAGGGCCCGTCGTGGATGCAGTGAGTGTGTCTGACGCCCCAGGTGCCCGCGATGATGCTGCGCTGTTGGTGGTTGCCGTGGAGGAGGTCGGTGTTGCAGTTAGTGCTTGGCGGGGAGAAGTTTCTTCCGAGACGGAATCTGCGGCCTCCTCGGCTGCCCACTTGGCCAGCTTGTTGCGGAAAGCTTGATAGTTGTCTGGAACAGGCTTGTTTTGCTGTGCCAGTCCCGTGACATAAGCTTCCATCTGCTTGAGGCAATAGGTCGCCCGGCCATTTTTAAACTCAGCAAACTCCTCGCGCGAGTCCGTGATTTTTTCCTTGAGTTGCTTCATGAATTCAGGCGAGAAGTCGGCAAGTCTCAGTTCACGGGCAAACTCGTTCAGTTTTGCAGCACGCTTTCGTTCGACATTTAATTTCCGTGTCTCACTTTCTTTCATTGACTTTGCCATCACGGATGCATCTCGTGGCGATAGCGGCACATCCTTATTGGATTCACTTCCTGAGGATGAAAATAGCTGTCCAATTTTTCCCATCACGCTGGTTTTACCGCGTGGTGAATGAATAGTGTTCATTCCCTGCCGCTCACGTAGCGCCTTACCTTTGAGAAGACCTTTGAGAAAACCCTTGATATCGTCTGGCTGATTTTCCGTTTTCAACATAATAGCCAGATAGAGTCTGTCGAGCTTGAAGTTCATATAAGCGTTAAAAAAAACAAGCAAACGCTGAAAAAATTGCTTGTCGGTTTTTTCAACTTCGCTGAACTTTTGTTTCCAGATAAAACCAAGGCCGCGAACAGCCAGCAGAGACGTCATGGCCGAACGCCGGAGAATAAACTGCTCTTCCAGATCTTTTGGACCCTTCTCCTTCAGCCACTTGACCATATGCGTATCAACGGATTGCAGTAGGTCTTTCATGGGTCCGCTCAATCCCGAGGCTTTCAGATCCAACGCTGGGCCAAGCAAGTAGTCAATCAGCGGCTTGATCACCTCTGTCATCACATCCTTGTAACCCTCGAGTTCCAAGGCTTGTACCGGACGCAGGTTAGAAGTGTCATAGCCTGACAGCTTCTTGTGGATATTTTCATAGTTGCGCTGGACCTTCTTGCGAACCTCTTTAAGCTCTGGTGTTTTGAGATGCTTATGCAGGAAAGGCTGCAAAAATGTTTTGATGATATTGATGTCTTTCCCGGGGTCACCTAGTGTCTGGTCGCCACTGTAGCCTTGAATGATTTGTTCACCGCGAAGGATTGGTGCACCACCACTGCGTGCCTCCGGCACCTTAGCACCTGCACCGCTTTCTATCGCCACCAACAACATCCCCAGCGCCTTGCCGCTCAACGTTCCCTCGGACTGTAACCCGGCACGAATCACCGACTTGATTTTTTCGGGCAAATCCGACCAACTTAGCCAGAGCTTTTTCCCGGCATCGGCGGTACGTGACGAGGACGAACTTGCAACCGGCGTGTTACTAGATGGGGGGTTGGCCGCTGTTGTCGACGCACTTGTCGCATTGCTGGCGGAAGTGACCGTCGATGTGGTCGTCGTACTGCTGTTGGCGGTGCTAGGCGTCGCGTTAACGGACGTAGCATGGCCCGTCGGCCGGTAAGTCGATGCAGTCGCTTGTCGCTCCAGGCCACGGCGTTTCACCGTTGGCTCACTGCTTTTTTCTTGCACATCGCGGGGTGACGGCGGCACTATCGCACTGGTCCAAGTACCGGCTCGCCGCCGCCCCTGTGTCAGGCTTGGCTGCACCGGCGCGGCCTCCGTTTCCCGCGTCTCGTGTGGCGGCGAGTCGCTGGAATCTTCCAGGCTACTACGCGAATCGCTACGAGGGAGTGACGAGGATCTGTCCATGGCTGTCCTTTCGAGTTCAGAAGAGGTAGTGGGTCTCGCCAGTCGTGACAGGCTGACCAGACTCCAAGTGGGTTCGGGTCTACTGTTTTGTTAATTTAATAACATCTTGGAATCACCCCGATACGTACCCCCCCGGTGAATAAGGGTTCCTGCCATTTTTTTGGGCGTACCAAGCCATTTACCCTGAATTGCTTGACGTTATTTCATTGGGCAGCCTATATTGCTGACCCCCCGGTTAGTTATCCGTCACGCCCCCAAACCGCCATGCCCACGCTTGTTGAATCCCGCAGCAGACCCCGCTGGGAACGCCGCAAAGATGCCCGCCC
>CAZLJL010000006.1:0-24320 GCA_964559785.1 uncultured Bifidobacterium sp. | reverse complement strand
TCATCAGCGGCGGCCACACATATTTCATGGTGAACAGCGCCAAAATGAAGAATACGACGAGCTGCGCAAACAGCGTTGCGTTCAGGTTCACGTGATCTTCTCTCTAACGATAGCGACCAGGAAGGCGCTCATGCGCCTTCCACGCGTCTTGATCCGATGGGCTGGGTTAGCCCGCAAACGGGTTAGCGAAGGTAAACATCATCGCCAAGCCGACGCCAATCAGGAACGCCGCATCAATCAGACCCGCCAACAGGAACATGTTGGTCTGCAGGGTATTGATCAGCTCAGGCTGACGAGCAGCGGCCTCGATGAACTTACCGCCCATGATGCCGATGCCGATGCAAGCGCCAAGCGCGCCCAAGCCGATGATCAGTCCACAAGCCAGGGCAACCAGAGCGACGTTACTCATAAAGACTCCTTTAGATAATCAATGTTGAAAAGTGAATGAAGCTACGAGACCGATCAGTGTCCTTGATGCGCCTGCCCGACGTAGACGAGCGTGAGCATCATGAAAATGAACGCCTGAAGAACAACAATAAGAATGTGGAAAATGGCCCAAATGGATCCAGCGACCACATGCAACCCGAAACCCCACCAGGTGGCGGTGGAGCCGAGCAGCGCGATCAGCAGGAACACCAGTTCGCCTGCGTACATGTTGCCGAACAGTCGCATGCCGAGTGACACTGTCTTGGCGACAAATTCGATCAGATTCAAGCCAAAGTTGGCCACCCAAAGTGCGGGGTGTGAACCGAATGGCGCACAAAACAATTCATGGAGGAACCCGCCAATGCCTTTGATCTTCACGTTGTAGTAAAGCATGAGCAGCAGCACGGCCACTGCCATGCCGAGCGTACCGTTCAGGTCGGCCGTCGGTACAACGCGGAAATGGGGTTCCATATCGAACAGCCGGAAAATTGCCGCGAACAAGTCAACCGGCAAGAAGTCCAGCGAATTCATTAATAGCACCCACACGAAGACAGTCATTGCGAGGGGAGCGATGAAGGTACGGTCACCGTGAACAATGTTCTTCGCTTGGTTATTCACTAGCTCAAAGATCATTTCAACGAGCGCTTGGAATCTCGTAGGAACTCCGGCGGTCGCGCGACGCGCTGCGGTAATCATCAGTGCCAGGCCGACGATGCCCATCAACACTGACCAAAAAACGGTGTCAATGTTCAGAACCGTGAAATCAATAATTGATTCCTGATGGCTGGTCGACAAATGGCCGAGGTGATGCAGGATGTACTCGGTGGATGTCGGTGCGTGGTTGACGCCCTCTGTGATCATGTCCTTGCTCATTTCAGTGTCTGAACAACATAACCGCGTAGCTCTTTAACGCGACGATAAACGCCAAGAGCATCGCCAGCCAATTTAAATCCTGGTACCAGAACGCCACTGCCGCGAGAAACGCCACAGTAAGCGTAATTTTTGCAAACTCGCCGAAGAAAAAAACAGGCGGCGCCAATGAGTCGAGTTTCTTTACCCGGTGATGCAAGTATGTTGCGAATAGGCCGTTAGGCACCACGCAGCACAGCCCGCCAAGCAATGCTGAACCAAATGCGTTCGTTCCACCCCAGAGGCCCGCCAGTAGCGCGACCGCGGTCGTGGCGGTGATCTGTATCGCGATCAAGCGCAGCATAATGGGGGGCTTCGAGAGGTAGTCGCGCGAGCGCCGAGTGTATCCAGCCGCCGCCGCATTGATCCCTCAACCAAAGCCCACGATTATATGGGGTATCGAAGATGCGCGTCAAACACGGCGCCGGTCGGCTTCTATGAAAACTTGGAGGTCGGCGTCGGGGTGACCGCGCCAACGACGGGCGGATTTCTATCTTGATAATGCCTTGCCCGCCCGTCCGTTAAGTTCAGCCGGGTTCGGCGCCCAAACGCTTGGTAATGCCATCCAGCTGATCCAAGCTACCAAAGCCAATGATCAGCTCACCCGCTTTCCGCGCGTTGATCTTGATGCTGACTGTGGTCGCAAGTGCGTCAGAGAGTGCCTCTTCGAGCCTGACCAGGTCGCGGGATTTTTCTGCTTTGGAGGCCGGTCGGGCATTGTTTCGACCCAGGCTGGCGCGGGTTGCCAGTTTTTCGGTATCTCTGACCGACAGCTTTTTTGCCGATACTTCGTTGGCCAGCACTATTTGTGTCGCCGAATCGACCGCCAGCAATGCGCGGGCATGCCCCATGTCCAGCTCACCTGCCATCAGCATGCTTTGCACAGGCTTTGCCAAGTTAAGTAGTCTTAGCAAATTGGATACGGCGCTACGAGAGCGTCCGACCGCTTCGGCCGCTTGCTCGTGGGTGAATTTGAATTCTTCGATTAGCCTTTGCACGCCTTTGGCCTCTTCCATGGGATTGAGGTCTTCACGCTGCATGTTTTCTATCAGCGCCATGGCAGCGGCGGCCTGATCATCTACCTCGCGCACCAGGACAGGAACCTCGCTCAGACCGGCCATTTTGGCCGCCCGGAACCGACGCTCTCCGGCGATGATCTCGTGCGTCACGCTTCCGTTGCCGCTGTCTATGGGTCTTACCAAAATCGCTTGCAAAACACCCTGGGCTCGAATCGAGTCCGCCAACTCGCGTAGCGCCGCATCGTCCATCTTGATGCGCGGCTGATACTTGCCTGCCTGTAACGCACTAACAGGCAGTGAGGCGGTGGAATTGCCGGTGTCGCTGGCCTCCTCGGTGAAGCTGGCAGAACCGCCAAGCAAGGCTTCCAGGCCGCGGCCAAGGCCTTTTGGTTTTTTCGTGATCATGAATGTGTGTCTTGCGTGGGTGTTCTAACGAATCAATCTTGGGTGCTCGAAGCTTGTCGAGTGGAACTACAGCGCCGCAATTCGATCCACCAATTCTTTGCCAAAACTGGTGTACGCCTGCGCGCCTTTTGAGGCAGGGTCGAAAATCACACCGGGTATGCCATACGACGGTGCCTCAGCCAGTCGCACGTTGCGCGGAATAATGGTCTTGAATACTTTTTCGCCGAAATGCTTTTCCAGTTGAATGGAAACCTGTTGCGACAACATCATGCGTGGGTCGAACATCACTCGAAGCAGGCCGATCACCTTCAAATCAGGATTCAGTTTCGCGTGCACGATTTTGATGGTGTTCACCAAATCAGATAAGCCTTCGAGTGCGTAGTACTCGCACTGCATCGGGATGATCACGCCATGCGCAGCACAAAGGCCGTTCAAGGTCAGCATCGACAGTGCGGGCGGGCAATCAATCAGTACGAAATCGTAGTCGGTCTCCACCTCTGCCAGCGCGTGCCGTAGTCGTAATTCGCGATGTTCCAGGTCGATCATCTCGACCTCGGCGCCCGCCAAGTCGCGATTGGCGGGCAACACATCAAAATGCCCACTTTCTGAAGTTTGTAATGCGCTCTTCAAGTCGCTCATGCCAAGCATCACTTGGTAGACGGAGCTCTCCAGTTTCGCTTTATCAACACCCGCACCCATGGTGGCGTTACCTTGGGGATCAAGGTCTACCAGCAATACGCGCTTTTTTAGCTCGGCGAGGCCAGCGGCCAAGTTGACGGCAGTGGTGGTCTTGCCAACACCGCCCTTCTGGTTCGCAATGCAAAATATTTTCGCCATAGCAGTCGATGTAGAGTTAGTTGCCGGTTTCATGCGTTCGCGTCAGCGTGATTAGGTATCGCTCGCCTGCCATTGCCGGCACGCTGAGTTTTTCTGTTGCCTCGTGCCGCCATGCCGCTGGTAGCGACAACAACTCTGGCTCGAAAGCTGGGCCCTTCATGGCGATCATCTTGCCGCCCGCGCAAAGCAGATGACCGGACAAGTTCACGAAATCGCTCAGCGCCGCAAATGCACGTGAGGTGATTATGTCGAACGCGTGCTCGGTCACCAACTGCTCGACGCGTCCGGTGTGTACCGTCAAATTGTCGAGTCTCAGCTGTGCTTTTGCCTGCGTCAGGAAGGCTGTTTTCTTGTGCACCGTATCGATCAAATCGACTTGCATCCCGGGCGCTGACCAGGCTGCCCAGATAGCGATTACCACCCCGGGCAGGCCACCGCCCGAGCCAACATCCAGCACCCGTTTGGCGCCTACAAACGCATGCAGCGCCGCTAGACAATCGAGCAAGTGATGCGTCAGCATGTGCTGCGCGTCTCGCACCGCCGTCAGGTTGTACACCACGTTCCACTTTTGCAGCAACGCGAGGTAATCGAGTAATTGTTCTAAGCATGCGTCGGGTAAATCCAGACCCAGCTGCCGTGCGCCGTCGTCGAGTTGCTGTCGCAAGTCCTGTCGATGACTGGTCATTCACGCGGCGCTCTGACCTGGTTCTGCAATATCGGGCGTTTTAAAACCACGTTTTTTCAGATGAACCAAAAGCAGCGAAATTGCGGCCGGCGTCACGCCTGCAATACGCGAGGCTTGGCCCAAGGTTTCTGGCCTGAACTGGTTAAGTTTCTGCCTTACCTCGAATGACAAGGCGGGCACCGCCAAGTAATCCATGTCCGCCGGCAATGTTAGGTGTTCATAATGCTCATGCCGCTCGACCTCTTTGGCTTGTCGGTCGATGTAGCCTGCGTATTTCACCTGAATCTCCACCTGCGCGGCGATGTCGGCGGTCACAGTAAGGTCGGCAAAACGGCGACCATCCACGGCGGTTATCGACATTAGCTGGGCGTAGCTCACATTCGGTCTACGCAACAAGTCAGTAAGCGCATACTCTCTCTCTAGGGCCTTACCCACAACGCGCTCGGCCTCATCAGCAGCGATTATGCGGGGATTCACCCAGGTCGATTTCAACCGCTGAAGCTCGCGGGCAATCGCCTCCTGTCGTTGCTCAAAGACCGCCCATTGTGCCTCGCCAACACAGCCAAGTTGGCGACCAATTTGGGTCAAGCGCAAGTCGGCATTATCTTCACGCAGGCTTAGGCGATACTCGGCGCGGCTAGTGAACATCCGATAGGGCTCTTGTACACCTTGCGTGACTAAATCATCAACCAGCACACCGAGGTAAGCCTGGTCGCGGCCGGGGGTCCAGGCCGCGTCACCGCGCGCAGACAGCGCCGCATTGATTCCTGCCAGCAGGCCCTGTGCCGCCGCCTCTTCGTAACCCGTGGTGCCATTAATTTGTCCGGCGAAAAACAAGCCATTGATCGCCTTGGTTTCAAGCGATGCCTTTAAGGCGCGCGGGTCAAAGTAATCGTACTCAATGGCATAGCCTGGGCGCAGGATATGCGCCTGCTCGAGGCCGGCAATAGATCGCACCAGCTCAAGCTGGGCATCGAAAGGCAAGCTAGTAGAGATCCCGTTGGGATAAAACTCGTTCGTGGTCAGCCCCTCTGGCTCCAGAAAAATCTGGTGCGAAGATTTGTCCGCAAACCGATGGATTTTGTCTTCGATCGAGGGGCAGTAGCGCGGGCCGACGCCCTCTATGACACCTGTAAACATCGGGCTGCGGTCGAGCGAACCCCGAATAATGTCGTGCGTGCGCGAATTGGTATGTGTAATCCAGCAAGGCATTTGGGGCGGATGCATGGCCGCCGAGCCCATGGCCGAAAACACCGGAATTGGGTCGATGTCACCGCCCTGCTCCACCATCACCGAAAAATCAATTGAACGGCCATCAATACGTGGCGGCGTGCCTGTCTTCAGGCGACCTTGTGGCAGCTTCAGCTCTCTCAGACGGGCCGCCAATGACGTCGCTGGCGCATCCCCCGCCCGACCACCGGCATGTTGGCTCAGGCCCACATGGATTTTCCCGTCCAAGAAGGTACCGGTCGTCAACACTACCGAGCGCGCATGAAATCGGATGCCCACTTGGGTTTGGACGCCCATGACCGCGTCACCGTGAACGATCAGATCATCGACTGACTGCTGGAAAAGCCAAAGGTTTTCTTGGTTTTCAAGCCGTCGGCGTATCGCCGCGCGGTACAAGACCCGATCTGCCTGAGCCCGCGTCGCGCGGACCGCCGGCCCTTTGGAGGAATTCAAAATACGAAACTGGATGCCCGCCTCGTCTGTTGCCAAGGCCATTGCGCCGCCCAGCGCATCGACTTCCTTGACCAGGTGCCCTTTGCCGATTCCGCCAATCGAGGGGTTGCAGGACATTTGCCCCAGCGTCTCGATGCTCTGGGTTAGCAACAGGGTTTTCTGGCCCATGCGAGCGGCCACCAAGGCCGCTTCGGTACCTGCGTGACCACCGCCCACGACAATGACGTCAAATTCTGCTGGAAAATCCATCTAAGGCGGCGCTACCGAGGTCAAACAGAGGCTGGATTATACGGGGATTTAAGACCAAAACCAGTCAAACACGAGCCCCTGCAAAGACCGACCCCGCTGTTTCACGTGAAACAATGAGCTTTTCCCCTACCTCGTCGCCTAGTTCGGTTGGATTTGTTTCACGTGGAACAGCCACTTTGCTCAGCGCGCAAAAGCGTCCCAAGCGGTTTTTGCTATCAAGACAAGGACGGCGGCCAGAAAAACCTTCCTAACGAAAGTGGCGCCCTCTTTTATCGCCAAGCGCGCGCCCAGCCACGCACCAGCCATATTGGATATGGCCATCAGCGCAGCGACCGTCCACATTGGTGCCGAAGTCGGCACGAACCAGATGAGCGCGGCGAAGTTGCACGCCACATTAATGATTTTTGCCGAGGCCGAAGCTCGCAGAAAATCTTGGCCAAAGAATCTCACCAGCAGGAAAACAAGAAAACTGCCTGTGCCCGGGCCAAAAAATCCGTCGTAGAACCCCATCACAGCGCCGAGTATCAGAGACGCAGCTATTCGTCTATTACCGGTCAGACCGATTCTGGCTTCAACCCCGAAATCCTTGTGCCGGAAAACATGAAGCGCCACGAGCGCCAAGATCGCCGGCAAGATTTTTCGAAAAACATCTGGGGGAACGATGGACATGGCCCAAGCCCCGACAAAGCTAAACAGCAAAGCGCTGACCGTCGCGGGAAATAACAGCGACAAGTCGATTGGGACGGTTTTCCAAAATGTTCTCGCCGCAACGCCCGTGCCGCAAATACTGGCGAGCTTGTTCGTGCCGAAAAGTGTTGCGGGCGCAGCGCTCGGATAAACGCCAAATAATGCAGGGATTTGTATTAAACCACCCCCTCCCGCCACGGCGTCCAGGAGGCCGGCGAACAGCCCTGCAACTGCAAGAATCAGATAGAGTTCAAGCCCCAGATCCGTCATCAATTGCGCAGAATAATATTCTTTTGTTAGTGATCACTCTTGGCGAACCCATTGGCTAGCCGAGGCATATTAGATTCGTAGCGAGATGGCCTGGCGTTCCTGCGCTGCTGCTTCAGTGCTTAATATTTGGTAGCCCGAATCAGCTCCGCTGCTCTTTCAGCAATCATGATGACAGGCGAATTGCAATTGCCCGACGAGATGGTTGGCATCACGGAAGCATCTACCACCCGCAGGCCAGACACGCCGAGCACCCGTAATTCGCTGTCCACCACAGCCGTTGAGTCCGCAGGGACACCCATCTTACAAGTGCCAACGGGGTGAAAAATTGTCGTGCCGATATCGCCCGCTGCCTGTATGAGTTGCTCGTCATTAGAGATATCAGGCCCCGGCTTAAACTCTTGCGGGCTGAACTGCTGCAAAGCTGGCGCGGCAACAATCCTGCGCGTCAAGCGTATGGCATCGGCAGCCACTTTTTGATCGTCGAGCGTAGATAAATAATTCGGTTTAATTTTCGGTGGCTGGCGAGGGTCTGGATTTGAAATCGCCACTGAGCCGCGAGAACTTGGCCGCAAATTGCAAACACTGGCAGTGAACGCAGGGAACGCATGTAGCGGCTGACCGAAACGCTCTAATGATAGCGGCTGCACATGGTATTGAAGATTAGCCCGCGTTTGTGAGGGGTCTGAACGTGTAAACACACCTAATTGCGAGGGCGCCATCGACATCGGACCAGTACGTTTCAATACATACTCTGCTGCGATCGCCGCCTTACCCAGCCAAGAATTAGCCATAGTATTCAAGGTTTTAGTGCCACTCACCTTGAACACCATTCGCAATTGCAAATGATCCTGAAGATTTTCCCCTACCCCAGGTAGATCAACCACGGGCGCAATCTGATGTTGCTGCAATAACTGGGTAGGACCAATACCCGAATGCTGGAGAATGTGCGGTGATCCGATTGCTCCGGAACACAATAGTGTTTCTTTAAAAGCGGTCGCGCGCCATAGTTGACCACCACCTGTAAACTCAACGCCTAAGCAACGCACGCCCTGCTCGCTTTTCTCCAAGATCAGCTTGTCGACATGGCAGCCCGTCATGATGGTCAAGTTACCTTGCCTGGTTGAATCTTTTAAAAAAGCTTTTGCGGTATTCCATCGAAAACCGTTTTTTTGATTCACTTCAAAGTAAGCACAGCCTTCGTTATCACCACGATTAAAGTCTTGGACTGTTGGTATGCCTGTTTGGGCCGCTGCTGTGCGAAAGGCATCGAGAATCTGCCATCGAAGCCGTTGTTTCTCAACCCGCCACTCACCACCAGCACCATGGAACTCATTAGCCCCCGCATGATGATCTTCAGAGCGTAAAAACACCGGCAAAACTTTGTCCCAACTCCAACGGTCATCGCCAGTGAGCGTTGCCCATTGATCATAATCTTGCTTCTGACCACGCATGTAGATCATGCCATTGATTGACGAACAGCCTCCGAGCACCTTACCTCTCGGATAAATCAAACTGCGACCGTTCAAGCCTGGCTCTACTTCGGTTCGAAAGCGCCAATCCGTTCGCGGATTATCAATACAAAAAAGGTAGCCGACTGGTATATGCACCCAGAGGTAATCGTCTTTACCACCCGCTTCGATCAACAAGACGTTGGTACCCTTGTCCTTGCTTAATCGATTTGCCAGCACGCATCCGGCTGTACCCGCGCCAATAATGATGTAATCAAAGTTGCCAACGCTGTCCCGCTGCTGCATCAATTACTCCGTTGTACTGTCGTTTTGCACAAATGCTGAGGGTCTAACTTGAAATCGGAATCACTAAACTTGAAAAAACTTGCCACATCGTGTGGACAAAGCTTTGGATAAGTATCGACGGTAAAGTGAATAACTGACCTTGGTCAGACACCCTGTATTTTTCTTCAACAACTGTCAGCCTGTTTCAGCTACTGCATACAAACCTTATCCCGGGCTTAAGTCATTGAGCCTTAAGATCAAAACCAAGATATCCACCGATATTGCATCGCTTTATTAGCTACTACTACTCTTATATAAAATCTCTTTTATTAAACCAGCCAGCACGCTGATGTATCCGAACGAACGATTTTTCTTGGCTGAAAGCGTGTTACCCTGTTCTCGATGACAAAGTTATTTGCTTCCTAGATTGAATTTGCCATGGTTTCTTGACTTGATTTACGTACCTGGTCTCGTAACCATTGATGCCCCGGATTTCTGCCATCACGTTCATGCCAAAGCATATCAATGTGTACTTCAGGAAGATCAAAGGGTAGACGTTTATAAACAAGTTCTTCTGACATCCCGGTCGCGTTGATTAAGTGTTTCGGTATGACCATCACCAAATCCGAGCCAGCGACGACTTGTCCGGCTGTAAAGAACTGATTCACCGTTAGCAAAATTCGACGCTCGCGCCCTACTGATGCCAAAGCGTCGTCTACTAAGCCACGGGCCCGTCCGGAAAAACTGACGAGCAAATGATTAGCTTCGCAGTATTGGTCGAGGGATAATGCTTGATGTGTTAGCGGATGTTGCTTGCGCATCACCGCAACATATTCTCCTGAATACAAGCGTTCATGCCGAATAGGCGTTTCCGTTGATCCTTGAAGTTGCGCTACTACCCCTGGGAAAAATCCAATCGCCAATTCAACATCACCCCTCAATAGCAAGGGTCTTGGCTCACGTGTCGTTAGGGGCACCATACGGACGTCAATACCCGGAGCGTCTTGTTCTATGACCCTTACTAAGGGTGGAAGCAATAACGCCGCCGTGGCATCAGCCATCGCCATACGAAAGGTGGCATGCGCTTTTTCTAGCTCAAAACTGCGGGGCGCTACCGCTTCTTCCAGCTCTGCAAGAGCGCGGCGAACCGCAGGCCATAAGGATTCAGCACGAGCTGTTGGCTTTACTCCGTGGGCAGTCCGTATCAATAAATCGTCACCCAGCGAATCACGCAGGCGCTTGACGGCATTAGAGACCGCAGGCTGCGTCATCGCCAAGCGGTGGGCAGCACGAGTAAGGTTTTGTTCGGTCATGACCGCATCAAATACCCGCAGCAGGTTAAGGTCCAGCGTCAAGAAGCTCATCGAGTTTGCAAAGGAAAAATTAAAGCCGAGAGATATAACATGAAACAATTGAGAAACAAGCTGCGCAGAAGATCTTCATGGGGTGACGAAGTACTCAGGCACTGAGCTTAGCGACGGGCGCAGGCCTTGGCGAGCTGTAGACCTACGAGCAATACGGCTAGTGACAAGAAGATACTCAAATGCGTACCACTTGTTTTGTCTAGCACGACACCGGTCATGGCAACCCCGATAGCCTGACCAAAGAAAAAACACGAGGCAAAGGCTGCAACCGCTGCACCACGCCGGTCCGGCACCATCTGGGTAGCATTGATCTGTAGCGTGTTATGCATCATGTAAAAACCCAAGCCGAACAAGAAGCAAGCAGGCAAGATAAGCCACCAGCTTGGGCTATAGCCGATAGTGAGCATGCTCATTGTCATCACGATGGCGCCGCCACGAATTAACCAGACTTCCCCTAAACGGCGTACAAACACGGGTGAGAAAACCGCAAAGCACAGTCCGCCTAAACCAAACAGCATAACGACCGAACCTGCAGCGGTCAGCGACATGCCTAACCGAAGGTGCAATATGGTGGGTATGAACGCCAAGGTGCCAAACACAAGCGCTCCCTCGATAAACACGCTCGTGAGAATAACTCTTGCCCATGGTACAGACACCACCAATGAAAACGCCTTCCAGAGTGGTAGTGACGATTCACCATGTAATCCGCTCTTTGCAAGAGCTTGCGCTGGTAATTTGCGTCGCAAATAGGTGAGGTACGCACCGGTCAATAAAAATGCGAGCGCAATCAACCAGAAAGGAATGCGCCAATCAAGGTAATCAGCACAAAAACCACCAATCAAAACACCTACGCCATTGCCGAGAATCAAACCAATCATGAATCTAGCCAAGACGGCTTGCCGACGTTCATAAGGCACCACGTCCCCTATCCATGCCATTGACAATGGAATCAAGGCAGCACAACTCGCTCCCGCAAGGAGACGAGCCGCTAACAAGCTTGAAAAATTTGAGGCTGCTGCGCAAAGCAAAGTTGTGACGGAACAGAACAAACAACCAACCGCAATAACGAAATATTTACCGTAGCGATCGCCTAATGGGCCGAATAGCAACTGAGCCAAACCGTAAGCAACGCTAAATGCCGTGATCACGGCAGAAACGGTGCCAAGGCTCACGGAAAATTCAGATGACAAACGAACCAACATCGGGTCGGCCACACGCATCGACATGCCACTTCCGAAAGCGGCCAAACCAAGTGCCACAAAAGCACTGCGTGGTACTTGGGCGCCGATGTGAGACGGCGGGTCGTTATTGATGGTCACAGTGACCGCGTGCTATGAAATGCCCGCTCCACGCCGCGTACAGGGTCGACGAACTCAATCGAGCGTGCCAGCAACTGGAGTGGCGATGAAAAATCCTCATTGCTCGAGGCGTTGGCAACAGGGTAAAACGAGTCATTCAATATAGGTATGCCGAGCGAGCTCATATGAATGCGCAACTGATGCATTTTGCCTGTCTCGGGTAATAAGCGGTAACGCCCAAACTCACCGGCTTGCGCCAACAGTTCAACCTGAGTGAAAGCGTTGGGTTCACCAGCGATTTCTTTGACTCGGAAAAACTGTTCATCACGCACGATACGACTTGCAACACGACAGGGTAAGCTCAAGTCGGCGCGCAGCGGCGCTAATGCCTCGTAAACCTTGTGAACACGTCGAAATCGAAACAAGGACTGCCACAATGATCGTGTTTCAGGATTTACCGAGAACAGCATCACGCCAGCAGTTTCTCTGTCCAGGCGGTGAATAGGTGTAAGTGTTTGCAACCCAGTCTTACGCCTAAGGCGCACAAGCAATGATTGATGAAGAAACCGGCCGCCCGGCGTCACCGGGACGAAGTGGGGTTTATCCACCACCATCAACTCATCATCTTGATAAAGAATGATTTCTTCGAACGGAATCGGCGTCTCGTTGATGCGCTCGCGGTAGTAAAAAATTCTTTGACCGCCTACGTACACATCGTCATAAGCCAGGGTTTTCCCTTGGTCGTCTTTGACATCGCCTCGCGCCATACGGGCGCGCCAAGCGAGTTCCGGCACCATAGGAAACCGAATCGCTAGGTACTCACCCAAGGTCGCCCAGTCGCCATGTGGCAGCCACGCATAGCTCGGTGCCACCCCATCGCGCATCGGCAGCACACGCGGTGAGGAAATCAAACTTTGCTCAGCGCTCACTCAAAAATCAGTATCGGACAGGATCAGACAAGGACATGAAATGACCTCGTGTGCCAGACCACAGGGCAGCCCAACCAGGCGGCCAGGGTAATGCCGGACCAGCGTAGGCAGGCACATTGGCGCGCAAGGGAATCACCGGCAACGAATCCGGTATGGACCCATCTGACCGGTCAACCCCGAGTGAATATGCGTAGTTAGGTAGCAATGCCTCGCATACATAGGCGAACCAACGGCTGTGGTCTTCATCTCGTCCGAGTGCTTGTGCCAGACCCTGCGGATCGAAGCGCGCCAATGCGGAGCAAAGCTCAGTGACGGACTCCCCGGGACTGTCACCCCAACCCAAGACCGGATTCAAGTTGTACTCGGCGCCGGAGCCATACCAACCTTCACGCCAGCTGCGTTGATACCAATGCCGCTTGCCAGTGAAGAGATGCCAACGCCAGTGAAGACCGGAGGGCTTCGGCCAGCTGTAGAGATAAAGACGTTGATAACCGGCCTCGTGCAACTGCCGCATCATTGCCATCAAACGCCCATGCGGCATACGGTCCGGCGGTGCTGCCCGAAAATGAATCGCCTCACCGTCCGCATGTTGAACCTGATCACAGGATAAATTCAGGTCAAGCGTGCGCCCTTCACTGCCAAAACGCGCCGATATCCAGCCGGTCATCAGATTGACGGCGGTGATGACCCCGTAGCCTCTGTAGCGATGGAAGATCACGGTGCCGGGAGCGAGTGGCTTCATTAGGCGAAGATATTAAAAAATCTAAGCAAGTAGTTTACTGGCATCACTGAATGTTCGTAAGCCGAATAACTGGGGCAATATTCGAACCAATTTCCCAACGCAATGAATTCACTGCAAGGCCTTACATAAACTCATGCCAACTTAGCATTGGATTTTTGCTTGAGACCACTCTTACCATGGCGGTCCATCTTGTCTCGGATGGCGGGCAGCGCCGGCGGTCAGCGTCAGTGTTGCTTAGCATTTCAGGAGTGGCTCCTTCAGGGCCACTCCTTTTTTTATCGCGCTATCATGGTCGGATTCACCTGAGGCACTACCATGACCCTACGTATCATTGCCACCGGCGGCACTTTTGACAAGTGCTACGACCCTCTGACGGGCAACCTTGTTTTCGATAGAAGTGTTTTGCCGACGGCGCTCGCGCGCGCTCGAATCACGGACCCAGTCAGCTTTGAACCCTTGTTCGCAATTGACTCGCTCGATATGAATGAAACCCATCGGGCACAAATATGTGCAGCATGTGAGCGCAGTGTCGAGCAAAAAATCGTGATCATCCACGGCACGGACACGATGCGCGAAACAGCACAAGTCCTTGGAAAAGCTGGTCTGCAAAAGACCATCGTCCTGACCGGCGCAATGGTGCCGTACCGAGTAGCATCGTCCGACGCTTTGTTTAACTTGGGATTTGCAGTTGCGGTTGCTCAGCTAAACATGCCGGGCGTCTTTGTGGCAATGAATGGGCGTGTTTTTTCTTGGGATAGGGTGCGCAAGAATAAAACCGACGGCATCTTCGAGAACGCAGACTAGCGGATCCGCGCGCGGCTATTTGCCGATACAAAAACGACTGAAAATCGCTCCCAACAAATCATCCGATGTAAACGCGCCGGTAATGCTGCTTAACTGTTCTTGCGCGAGCCGCAACTCTTCGGCGAACAAATCAAGTGCCCCATCACCTCTGCTGGCCTGCTGAGCGGCGATGGTCAAATGTTCGTGCGCTTGACGCAGTGCGAGCAAATGTCGCTCGCGTGCGAGATAAATCGACTCTCCAGTTTGCTGCCACCCCGCGACTCGGAGCAAAGCAGACTTCAGCAAGTCCAGACCATCCCCCGTCGCCGCTGATACATAGAGGTGAGTAGTATCGCCCTGCTCTTCCAGCGATGCCCGATGACCAGAAATATCGATCTTGTTCCAGACGCGCAGTAGGGGCAGGCGCGCGGGTAAGCGCTCGACCAGCGCCTCGTCAGCGCGGGTCGGCCCGCGACTGGCGTCGAGGATGTGAAGCACGACATCGGCTTCTTCAACCGCTGCCCAAGTACGCGCGATGCCGATTCGCTCGACTTCGTCGCTAGCCTCTTGATCATCGCGGATCCCGGCGGTATCGATGACATGAATCGGAATGCCCTCGATCTGAATAGTTTCCGTGACCCGATCGCGCGTGGTACCTGCTATCGCCGTGACAATCGCGACATCGGCACCAGCCAATGCATTAAGCAGGGAGCTTTTACCGACATTCGGTAGCCCAGCCAGTACCACTTTCAGACCATTTCGCAACAGGGCGCCTTGCCCCGCTTGAGTCAGCACGGTCTCGAGCGTGTCACGAATGGTTTGTAGCTGCCCACGCGCGTTCGAGGCCTCCAGGAACTCGATCTCTTCTTCAGGAAAATCGAGCGTGGCCTCGACCAACATTCGCAGGCGGGTGACACGATCCACCAGCTCTGCGATGACTTTAGAAAAAGCACCGGACAGTGATTGCGTTGCTAGCCGTGCGGCCGCTTCCGTTGAGGCATCAATCAGGTCGGCAACTGCCTCAGCCTGTGCGAGGTCTAGTTTGTCATTCTGAAATGCGCGATAGGTGAACTCGCCTGGCTGTGCTAAGCGTAAGCCCATGTCGAGTCCAGCTTCCAGGCAGCGATTCAGCAGCATATGCAGCACCACGGGGCCGCCGTGTCCTTGCAGCTCCAGCACCTCTTCGCCCGTATACGAGTGTGGCGCGGTAAACCACAGCACCAGGCCACGATCTATCGTGCTGCCATCGGCCGCCAAAAAACTGACGTACTTCGCTTGTCGTGCTTGCAGCGTGTCGGATTGCAGTCCACAGATCGCTTGTGCCAGACGCATCAAGCCTCGGCCGGAGATGCGTACTACACCGATCCCACCGTGACCCGGCGCGGTGGCGATAGCAGCAATTGGAGAAGAATCAGGAAACATGGTGGGATTCTAGTCGCAAAAAAAGTCCGCACGGTAATGCTGCGGACTTTTTCTAATGCGGCAGAGGATGAAGTGCTATGCCTTGCCAGCCTCTGACTGTTTGGTAATCACCCACTGCTGAGCGATCGATAAGATGTTGTTGACGACCCAGTACAGCACGAGGCCGGAAGGGAAGTAGAAAAACATGAACGAGAACACCAGCGGCATAAACATCATGACTTTTGCTTGTATCGGATCTGGTGGTGTCGGATTCAGTTTGGTTTGCACATACATCGATACCGCCATGATGATCGGCAGTAGCCCGATCGGCATATCCAATACGGGCAGCGTGCCGAACAGCGTATCCGGCGCAGATAAATCATGGATCCAGCCCAGCCATGGGGCGTGGCGCATTTCCACGCTCGCCAGCAGCACCCAATAAAGCGCAATGAATACAGGAATCTGGACCACGATCGGCAAGCAACCGCCGAGCGGGTTGATTTTCTCGGTTTTGTACAACTCCATCATGGCAGCATTCATTTTTTGCGGATCACCTTTGTGCCGCTCACGAATGGCCGTCATCTTGGGTGTCACTAGCTTCATTTTGGCCATGCTGCGGTAGCTGGCTGCTGACAGCGGAAAGAACGCGAGCTTGATCAGAATCGTCAGGAAGATGATGGTCCAGCCCCAGTTGCCGAGCAGGACGTGCAGTTGAGTCATTAGCCAAAAGATAGGCTTGGCGATTAGCGTTAGCCAGCCATAGTCTTTAACCAAATCGAAGTCGGTGGCGAATTTCTCCAGCATCAGAGATTCTTGCGGACCGGCGTAGAACTTGCCTTCGTGTGACACGCTGCTGCTGGCAGCCAGCGCGCCGAGTGGCATGATGGCGCCAACGGCATACAGCCGCGGACCGATTTTTCGGGTGAACAATTCATTTTCACCTTTAGACAAGGGCGCGAATGCAGCAACAAAATAGTGCTGAACCATCGCGACCCAGCCGTCAGGCGTGCGCGCAGCCACCGGGTTTTTACCTTTTTCGATGTCTTCGAAGCCGACTTTGCGGTATTTGTCCGTGTCGGTGTAAAGCGCGGGACCGGTGAATGTGCTGTAGAAATAAGAATCACCACCCAGCTTGCTGTCATCTCGAACCAGCTGCGCATAGACCGACGGTGAAATCGCGGCGGCGCTGCGATTCTCGATGTCGTGTTTGATGCCGATGTCGTACTCACCACGTTTCAGGGTGTAAGTCTTGGTGACCTTGACGCCACCTTGTTCGCTGTCAAGCATCAGTTGCAGTGTGTCGCCGGTATTCAACGAGCGAACACCGTCGCGTGCGACAAAGGTCGAGCGGTGGTTGGGGAAATCGCCACCAATCAAACCACTTTGTGCAACATAGGTGCGCGTCGCGGTTTTCTGCAGTAGCACAACGGGGTTACCAGTCTCCATGCTCTCCTGGTGCTTGAGCAGCTCGACACGGGTAATGTCGCCACCTAGCGTGTTGATCTCCACTTTCAACAGGTCGGTGGTGAGCACCAGCGTCTCGCCCACCGCCTCCGAAGGGGCGTTAGCCGGTAGATCACCGCTGGTGACCGAAGACGGCGCGGCGATGCTTTGCTGTGGCACGGACAGATCCTTGCTCGCTGCGGGGGCAGCAGCAGCGGAGGGAGCCCCGCTATCAGCAGGCTGTGGCGGGTTGCTGTAGCGATTCCAGTTTTCCCACAGCATCAGGAGCGACAGTGAGAAAACTACCAGCAGAACAGTACGTTTGATATCCATTGATTTATCGGAGATGGAAGCAATTCAGTGATGCGCTTGCGAGGACGCGGCGCGCGATTCAGTACAAATGTTTGTGGTGGGCGGCACAGGGTCAAAGCCGCCAGCGTGCCACGGGTGGCATTTACATAGTCGGCGCCCGGCCAGAATGCTGCCTTTCATGGGTCCGTGAGATGCAATAGCCTCGCGTGCGTAATCCGAGCAACTGGGGAAAAAGCGGCAATTCTGCCCGAGAAAAGGGCTGATGCAGAGCTTGTAGACCCTCAAAAGTGCAAGCAATACCGATTTCATGGCAATTGCGTCGGTGTTTGAATCAACAAATGACGCAGCTCGGCGCCCAGCGTCACGCGCAGCGAGCGTGAGGAAGCGCAGGATTGCCGCTGCACCGGCGCTTGGCTTAGGCGAACAATGCAATCGACAGCCCCTAACGAGGCCTGACGGAAAACCTCTCGTGCCAACCGCTTGATAAGGTTGCGCGTCACGGCGCGTGCCGCAAGGCGCTTGGCTACCACGACACCGAGCCGGGCATGTCCAAGAGGGTTAGGGCGGAGATAAAGCACGAAATGTTGAGTTCGATGGACAGGGCGCAAACGAAAAACGGATGAGAAATCATCCGTTTTTATGATGCGTTGATGCCTGCCGTAGCCTTCCGGAGAACCGGACATGCGACGACGCAGGTCGAGTCGCGCTGCCGGGTCAGACGGCGAGGCGCTTGCGACCTTTGGCGCGGCGAGCGTTCAAAACAGCACGGCCGGAACGAGTGGCCATGCGCGCGCGAAAGCCATGGGTGCGCTTGCGGCGAACGACAGAGGGTTGAAAAGTACGTTTCATCGTGGTCTCGCGAAGTTATTTGGTGCGAAAAATCGGGCGAACCCGACGCCGGACCTGCAATAAGGACGCTGCTGACAGAGCCAGTCGCGGTTTGGTCTCAGCGCATTGCGCAGAACCTTGGATTAGACACCAGAATATGTATATCTGTCAATCACTTAACAGATTCGTCCAAACCTAGCCTTGGCGCGTGGCCAGCAGGCGCGTCGGCGTGACGAAATCACTCATCAGCCTGTGGATAACTAGCGCTGGCGGCGGTAAAATGTCGGTTGATTCAGCGAGCGCGGAGGAGTTCCCGCCGATCGGCTGAGACCTCCGACTAACCGATACCCGAAGCGCACCAAGCTGCAGCTTCTGTTTGGACCATTGAATGGAAGAATTCTGGCAGACCTGCGCTAAACGGCTGCAGCAGGAGCTGACGCCGCAGCAGTTTAGCGCCTGGATCAAGCCGCTTGCCCCGCTCGACTATGAAGAAGGTCGGCTGCGCATCGCCGCCCCCAACCGCTTCAAACTAGATTGGGTAAAAACCCAATTTGCGGCACGCATCACCACGATCGCTGCTGAATTTTGGCAATCACCTGTGGACGTCCAGTTTGTGCTGGACCCCCGTATGGCGGTCAGCAAGCGCCCGGTGGGCGGTGTGCCCACGGTTGCTGCCACGCCCGGTCCGGTTAACGAGTTGCCTGAGCTTGCAGATGACAACGCGCTCTTGCGCGATCAGAGCAAGATCAATTCGGCGCTTACGTTTGACAGCTTTGTGACCGGCAAGGCCAACCAACTGGCGCGCGCGGCGGCGATCCAGGTGGCGAGTAATCCGGGCAGTTCCTATAACCCGTTGTTTCTTTATGGCGGCGTTGGCCTCGGCAAGACCCACTTGATTCATGCGATCGGTAATCAGGTAATCGCTGACAACCCAAACGTGCGCATCCGCTACATCCATGCTGAGCAGTACGTCCGGGACGTGGTGACGGCTTACCAGCGAAAAGGCTTTGACGATTTCAAGCGCTATTACCACTCGCTTGACTTGCTACTGATCGACGACATTCAGTTTTTTGGCGGCAAGAGCCGCACGCAGGAAGAGTTTTTCTACGCGTTCGAGGCGCTTATCGCAGCGAAGAAGCAGATCATCATTACCAGCGATACCTACCCAAAAGAAATCACGGGTATGGATGACAGGTTGATTTCTCGCTTTGATTCTGGCCTCACGGTCGCTGTCGAGCCACCCGAGCTTGAAATGCGGGTGGCTATTTTGCTGAAGAAGGCGCAGCAAGAAGGCGTCAAGCTCAATGATGACGTCGCTTTTTTCGTGGCGAAGCACCTGCGCTCAAACGTGCGTGAGCTGGAGGGTGCGTTACGCAAAATCCTCGCTTACTCGCACTTTCATGGCCGTGAGATCACGATTGATGTCGTGAAAGAAGCGCTGAAAGATTTGCTATCGGTACAAAATCGCCAGATCTCGGTTGAGAACATTCAAAAAACGGTGGCTGACTTTTTCAATATCAAAGTCGCCGACATGTACTCCAAGAAGCGCCCGGCCAATATCGCGCGGCCGCGCCAAATTGCGATGTATCTCGCCAAAGAACTCACCCAAAAGAGTTTGCCGGAGATCGGTGAACTGTTTGGCGGTCGCGATCACACCACGGTGCTGCATGCGGTAAGAAAGATTGCAGCAGACAGAAGTAAAAATCCGGAAATCAATCATGAGCTGCACGTGCTCGAGCAGACCCTGAAGGGCTGACACGGAACAAGTCAATGATTAAACCTATGCAAAAACCAGGCATTTCTTGCGAAAGGAACCCATCATGCAGCTGGTAAAAACTCAACGAGATGCGCTGCTTAGGCCGCTGCAAATCGTGAGCGGTATTGTCGAGCGTCGGCACACGTTGCCGATTCTGGCCAATATCCTCATCCGTAAAGACGGCAACCAAGTGACCCTGCTGTCGACCGATATCGAGGTGCAAATCAGTACCCATGCCGCGATTGGTTCGGGCAACGACGTGGCCGCCACCACGGTGGCCGCGCGCAAGTTGCTCGATATCCTGCGCGCTTTGCCGGACGCCGAGGTAACGTTATCGGTCTCCAACAAGCGTATGAGTCTGCAGTGCGGTAAGTCGCGCTTTGCGTTGCAGACCTTGTCGGCAGAAGAATTCCCGACGGTCGCGCAAGCCGAGCACTACGGTGCACAGTTCAGCTTGCCGCAGAAAACCTTGAAGCACCTGCTGAACATGGTGCACTTTTCAATGGCGCAGCAGGATATTCGCTATTACCTCAACGGCCTCTTGCTGGTGGTTGAAGGCAAAAACGTCATCGCCGTTGCGACCGACGGCCATCGCCTCGCCTTCAGCCAGATCGTCACTGAGCAGGAGTTTGCTCGACAGGAAGTCATCATCCCGCGCAAAACCATTATCGAACTGCAGCGCTTGCTCGAAGAGACCGATGAACCGGTAAAGCTGGCGATCGCTACGAACCAGGTGAAATTCGATTTCGCCGATATAGAACTGATCTCGAAACTGGTGGAAGGGAAATTTCCCGACTACACCCGTGTTATCCCGAAGGCGTACAAGAACAACTTTACGCTCAGTCGCGAAGCACTACTTCGCTCGCTGCAGCGCGCGGCGATCATGACCTCTGACAAATTCAAAGGCGTGCGCTGCATGGTCGAGCCAGGCAGCTTGAAAATCAGCTCGACCAACGCCGATCAGGAAGAGGCCGTCGAAGAACTGGAAATTGATTACGCCGGAGATGCGATCGACATTGGCTTCAATGTGACGTATTTGCTGGATGTGTTGAACAACCTGAAGTGCGACAGCATCAGTATTTCGCTCGGTGATGCCAACTCATCCGCCTTGGTGACCATTCCGGATGATCCCAATTTCAAGTATGTCGTGATGCCAATGCGTATTTAAGGCGGGTCGCAAGCGGCGCGTCGAAGGGGCCGTCCGAGCCCCTTCGTGCCGTATTTAATAGTCGCCAGCCAACGGTTTGCTTTATCAGGAACACCATGTCAGCCACACCCGCAGAAAATCCTAACGCTTCTAATCAGTATGGCGCTTCGTCGATTCAAATCCTCGAAGGCTTGGAGGCGGTGCGCAAGCGACCCGGTATGTACATCGGCGACACCTCCGACGGTACCGGCTTGCACCATCTGGTCTTCGAAGTGCTCGATAACTCGATTGATGAAGCCTTGGCCGGACACTGCACGGAAATTCACGTCACTATCCACGCCGATAACTCGATCTCGATTACCGATAACGGCCGCGGCATACCGACCGGCATCAAATGGGACGATAAACACGAGCCCAAGCGCAGTGCGGCAGAAATCGTAATGACCGAGTTGCATGCGGGCGGCAAGTTTGATCAGAACGCTTACAAGGTGTCGGGTGGTTTACACGGCGTGGGTGTTTCTTGCGTTAACGCGCTTTCCAAGCGATTGAAGCTCACCATCCGGCGCGATGGCAAAAAGTACTTCATGGAGTTTGCGCACGGCATCCCGCAGAATCGCGAGATCGAGCAACAAGACGGCGTTGCGGTATCGCCGATCAAAGTTATTGGCGATACGGAGAAGCGCGGAACGGAAGTCCATTTCTGGGCGGATGAAGAGATTTTCTCCCATGTTGAATTCCACTACGACATTCTCGCCAAGCGTATTCGTGAACTTTCGTTCCTGAATAATGGTGTGCATATCAAGCTCACCGATCAGCGCACTGGCAAGGAAGAGAGCTTTGCTTTTGAAGGTGGGACGCGGGGCTTCGTCGAGTACATCAACAAGAATAAGAATGTGCTGCACCCGACCGTGTTTCAAGCGACAGGCGAGCGCGTGTCCGAGCATGGCACAACGATTTCTGTCGATGTATCGATGCAGTGGAACGATGCGTTCAACGAGCAGGTACTGTGCTTCACCAATAATATCCCGCAGCGTGATGGTGGTACACACCTGACCGGCTTGCGCGCGGCGATGACTCGCGTGATCAACAAGTACATTGAAGAACATGAGTTCGCCAAAAAAGCCAAAGTAGAAGTGAGCGGCGACGATATGCGCGAAGGTTTGACTTGCGTGCTGTCAGTCAAGGTGCCCGAGCCTAAGTTCAGTTCACAAACCAAAGACAAGCTAGTGTCTTCAGAGGTGCGCGGGCCGGTAGAAGAAGTCGTCGCGAAAACGCTGACCGACTTTTTGATGGAGAAACCGAACGATGCAAAAATCATTTGTGGCAAGATCGTCGAGGCGGCGCGCGCACGGGAAGCGGCGCGCAAGGCACGTGAGCTGACCCGCCGCAAGGGCGTGATGGATGGCCTTGGTTTGTCCGCCAAGCTGGCGGATTGCCAGGAGAAGGACCCGGCCCTGTGCGAGCTGTATATCGTCGAGGGTGACTCCGCTGGTGGCTCTGCCAAGCAAGGGCGCGATCGCAAGTTTCAGGCAATTCTGCCGCTACGCGGCAAAGTATTGAATGTCGAGAAGGCGCGTTTCGAGAAAATGCTTTCTTCGGAACAGATCACCACGCTGATCGCGACGCTCGGCACATCAATCGGCGCAGATGAATTCAACATCGAGAAGTTGCGCTATCACCGCATCATTATCATGACGGATGCCGATGTCGACGGCGCTCACATCCGCACGCTGTTGCTGACACTGCTGTACCGTCAGATGCCTCAACTGGTCGAGCGCGGTCATGTGTATATTGCGCAGCCGCCGCTATACAAGGTTAAGCATGGTAAAGACGAGCGTTACCTGAAAGATGATCTCGAAGAGACCAGCTACATGATGCAAATCGCGTTGCAAGATGCCGCACTTGTGCCGGTAGAGGGTGCAGTCCCGATTGCAGGTGAGGCGCTCAACGAGTTGGTCAGAAAATACAATACCGCTAATGCGATTGTTCAGCGCTTGTCCAGAGTGATTGACGATGCGGCGCTCGCAGCGATCATGAACGGCGTCACGCTCGACCTGTCGAATGAAGAAGCCGCTCAAGCGAGCGCTCAGGCATTGACGGCTGCTATCAACGACCCGCTGGTGCGGGTTGGTGTCAATACAGACCCATTGTCTGCGTCGCTGCGTTTACGAATCGAGCGCCAGCATCATGGCAACCTTCGCCTCAGTGTTATCGACGCGGAGTTCGTTGATAGCCCTGACTATGGCTTGTTGTTTGAGGCTGCTGCGACATTCAAAGGTTTGATCGCTCCGGGCGCGGTGATTCGCCGTGGCAGCGGCGACAAACTACGCGAGCATGCGATCGGGGATTTTCGGCAAGCGATGGCCTGGTTGCGCGACGAAGCGGAACGCGGCGTGAGCAAGCAGCGCTACAAGGGCTTGGGCGAGATGAATCCGGAGCAATTGTGGGAAACCACCATGGATCCGGCTGTACGTCGCCTGCTGAGAGTACAAATTGAGGATGCCATCTCCGCCGATCAGATTTTTGCAACCTTGATGGGCGATGAGGTCGAACCACGCCGAGCATTCATCGAGAATAATGCACTTTCCGCGGGCAACATCGACGTATAAATAGCCCGACGTAGCATGTCTTTCAAAGCGATCCTTTTTGACGCGTACGGCACTTTGTTCGATGTGTACGCGATTGCAGCAGAGGCCGAGCGCCAGTTTCCTGGTCAAGGCAGCGCTGTCGCGACGCTTTGGCGCGATAAGCAGATCGAGTACACGCGACTACGCACGCTATCCGATACCTATCAGCCTTTCGATGTGGTCACCCGCGACGCGCTGCAATTTGCTTGTGGCAAGCTTGGCCTCGCCCTGCATCCGCAGGCGCAAACGCAGCTGATGGCCCAGTACAACCAACTGGCGCCCTTCCCTGAAAATTTGACGGTACTGAGCGCGCTGAAGAGCGAAGGGATCACGCTCGCGATCCTTTCCAACGGCAACCCGGAAATGCTTGACCCAGTCATTGAGGCGGCAGGCATGCACGGCGTATTCAACCATGTGCTGTCGGCGCACAGCGTAAAGAAATACAAGACTGCACCCGAGGTATATCGCCTCGCCACCAGCACACTGGGTGTGGCTGCGGAAGATTGTCTATTCGTCTCCA
Organism: uncultured Bifidobacterium sp.; assembly: GCA_964559785.1. Lineage (GTDB taxonomy): Bacteria > Pseudomonadota > Gammaproteobacteria > Burkholderiales > Burkholderiaceae_D > Pernthalerella. The sequence goes on along the minus strand of CAZLJL010000006.1, from coordinate 267 downwards.
GCAATGGTTGGGATATCTGCGGTGCCGCATGGTTTGGCTACCCAACTTTCTGGGTCAATCGTTCGGCAGCGCCACTGGAAGTTTTGGGCGTGACCCCCGATGGCGAGGGTCGCACATTAAATGAACTGCTTCAATTCGTCCGGCAGCGCGGGGGACTATAAAACCCGCCGATTAATTCAACACAGCACACCATAACAACTGATTGAGGAACAACAAATGACAGCACGCACCGCTTGCCACGGTTTGCAGGTGGATACCATCCTGTAC